>CAMOXP010000025.1 GCA_946629205.1 uncultured Bacillota bacterium | reverse complement strand
TGCATCTGTATACTGTTTCGCCGGATTTCACATAATAAAACCCGGCGATTCCTTTGATTATTGTTCCTTTCATTCCACTAGTCCGCAGGATGGTCAGGGTCGTCATACTCAGGTTCCGTCTCCGTAGTCGTTGGCGGCGCAGTAGTAGTCGTCGTCGTTGTTGTTGTCGTCGTCGGTTCCGGTCCCTTGCTGACTCTCAGCTTGACTGAAGAGCCTTTGTCGATGGATGCGCCCGCATCATACTGCTGCCACATGACTTCACCCTCTGCATAAGAGGAACTGTAGTCGTAGCTGATCTTTCCGGTCTTCAGTCCGGATGTCGAAAGTTCATTCTCTGCATCAGAGAGAGACTTCCCAACCAGATACGGAACTTCCGCCTTGGCCTTGGATCCGTCGCTGACTACAACGTCGATGGCAGTCCCTTTCTCTACCTCTGAGCCTGCCTTCGGATTCTGGCTGAGCACCGTTCCCTCCGGCTCGTCACTGGCCTTTGTCGTGACGGCACCTAGTTTGAAGCCTGCTGCTTCAAGGTAATCTGACAGGTCGTCCTTCATCTTTCCTGTCAGATCCGGCACGCTTCCGTCGCCGAGGCCTTTGCTGATATTGACGGTGATGGTGCTTCCTGTCTTGATGGTCTGCCCCGCTTCAGGCGTCTGGGATACGATGAGTCCCTTGTCGACCTCGTCGCTGATCACCTCTTCACCCTGTTTGATCTTGATATCCATCTTCTCGGCCATATCCTGTGCCTGCTGCATAGTCATTCCCTTGAAGTCCGGAGCTTTGATTTCTTCTCCGCCCATCAGCATGATGGCTGCAACCAGTCCCAGGATGACCGCGGCGGCAATCGCCGCTATGATGATGATCCGTTTCTTGTTCTTCTTATTGATTGCTTTTTCTTTGCGGCCTTCTCCTCCGAATCCTTCAGCTTCGCTTTCGCCGTCATCGTAATCCGTTTTGGCGATCGGAGCGCCGCCCTGCTTCGGCGGGCGGATCTGCGTCGTGTTTCTGCCGCTGCCGCCCATGAGGACGGAGTCGCCTACTACGCTGCCGACGAATTCCAGATTGTTCAGCGCTTCGATGAGATCGTCTGCCGAAGCGTATCTGTTGACCGGATACTTGTCGCAGCACTTCATGATGATGTGCTCCAGGGCCGGCGGTACGCCGCTGACCAGTTCTGACGGAGGAGTCATTTCACTGTTGATATGCTGCAGCGCGATGTTCACAGGATTGTCCCCGTCAAAAGGCACCTGCCCCGTCAGCATCTCGTACATGACGATGCCCAAAGAATAGATATCTGATTTTTCATCCACGTATCCGCCTCTGGCCTGCTCCGGCGAGAAGTAGTGGACGGAACCGACGATGCCGTCGGTATTATCCACGATCGTCGCTGCATTGACTGCCTTTGCGATACCGAAGTCCGTGATCTTCGCCGTTCCGTTCGGCGTGATCATGACGTTGTGCGGTTTGACGTCTCTGTGGATGATGTGATTCTTATGCGCGAAAGCCAGCGCCGACGCGATCTGCTTGGAAAGGGCGATGACCTTCGGGTAGGCCATGGGTCCCTGCTCCCGTATATAATCGCTGAGCGCTCTTCCTTCTATCAGTTCCATTACAATATAATGGATGTTGCCTTCTCTTCCTACGTCGTAGATGTTGACGATGTTCGGATGGCTCATGCTCGCTGCGTTCTGCGACTCTCTTCTGAAGCTGTCGATAAACTTCTGGTCGCTGATGAACTCCGGTTTGAGAATCTTGATGGCTACAAATCTATTGAGAAGTCTGTCCTTGGCCTTGTAGACCACAGACATACCTCCTTCTCCTACTCTCTCGAACAGTTCATATCTGTTTGCGAGTACTTTGCTCATAACTTCCTCCGTAGTAAATATGTCAATGGGATTTACACCCTGATACTGATTACTGTGATATTATCTCTGCCTCCTGCGAGAATCGCCTCATCAACGAAGTCCGCACAAAGATCGTTCATCTTCGTGTTGTTCTCACAGGCGTTCTTCAGCAGTTCTGTCATTCTGTCCTCTCCGACTTCGCCATAAAGCCCGTCGGAACAGAGGATCATGATGTCTCCTCTCTCCAACGCGACCTTGTAGAAATCCGGTTCCGCCTGCGGCTCGGCGCCCAAAGCTTTTGTGATCACATTTTTCTGGCTGTGGCTTTCCGCTTCTTTCGCCGTGATAATGCCCTTGTCGATCAGCTCATTCACATAGGTGTGATCCTTTGTGATGCGTTTCAGCTTGCCGCCTCTGAACAGATACGCCCTGCTGTCTCCGATATTCGTCACATACGCGTTTCCGTCATGAATATAGGTCATGACGATGGTCGTGGCCATACCTCTGTAATGGAGGTTTTCCTGATTCATTTCAAAGACATCCCTGTTGGCGGAATCCACCGCTTCCGTGAAGAAACCGAAGATCTCCTCAGGGGTCTTGCAGTTTTTCAGATCGCCCGCCTTGACAAAGGACGCCAGTGATTCGACCGCCGTGCTGCTGGCGATCTCACCGGAATTGTTCCCGCCGACACCATCCGCGACAATATAGACATCCTGATTCGGGATCAGGAAGCACGCGTCTTCGTTATTCTTTCTTACGACTCCTCTGTTGCATTTGAATCCTATTTGCAGCATGTTGTTACTCCATCAGATCGTCTCTCTTCATCACGCAGATGAAGAAGCCGTCTGTTCCATTCACGTTAGGAAGAAGCAGCGTTCTCTCGACCTTTTCAAAGTCTCTGTGCTTCCTGAGGAAGGTCTCGACGACCTTCTCGTTTTCTTCCGGGTTGACTGTACATGTGCTGTAGACCAGTGTGCCGCCCGGCTTGACATAACTGGATGACGCCGACAGGATCGCGAGCTGCTTGTCCGGCAGCAGCTTCATTTCCTTCGAATACTCCTTGTACTTGATCTCAGGCTTTCTCCTGATGACTCCGAGACCGGAGCACGGAGCATCGACCAGGACTCTGTCCGCTCTCTTATTCATGGTGGAGTCTACTCTTGTGGCGTCCCAGGATCTGGTCTCGATATTAGTGATGCCGAGTCTTGCAGCTTCTTTGTCGACGATATCCAGTTTTCTGCGGTAAATATCCGAGGCGATGATCTTGCCTGTATTGTTCATACGCTCTGCGATGGCTGTCGTCTTGCCTCCCGGAGCAGCGCACACATCCATGACCACATCTCCCTGTTTGACGCCGATCTTCTCGGATACGAGCATGGACGCCTCGTCCTGCGGAGTGAACAGACCGTATTCATACAGGTCGCTCTCCAGGATCTTGCTGCCTTTGACATACAGCGCGTTCTGGCAGATCTTTCCGTCTTCCGCTTCGAAGCCTCTTTCTCTGAGGACCTTCTTCAGATCTTCCTTTCTGATCTTGAGCCAGTTTGCCCTGATCGTAAGCGGCGGTGTCTCGTTGCCGGCATCCAGGAGTTTTTCGACGAAGCTCACGCTGTAATACTTGAGCCAGAGTTCAATGATCCATGGTGCGTAGGAGTACTTGACAGACAGATATTTGACCTCGTCTTCGTCTCTTGTCGGGAGTGTCAGATAGATCTTCTTGTTCTGATATTCTCTCAGAACTCCGTTGATCAGGCCGGCTCTGCCTTTGCAGTATTTCTTCGCCAGATCCACGCTCTCGCTGATGGCCGCGTATTCGGGAACTTTGTCCATGTAGCCCAGCTGATAAAGGCCCATGCGGAGAATGGTGAGTTCCTGTATCCGCAGGCTGTCGATGCCTTCCTTCAGGAGCTGGTCGATGTAGTGATCCAGCGTGAGTTTTCTCTCCAGAACGCCGTACACCAGTTCTCTTACAAAAGCAGGAGAGCCCGGTTTGTTCACTGCGATTTTGTGGTTCAGGGCTATGTTTGAATAAGCCTTCTTTGATTCTACGTCCAGTAATGTCTGGTATGCGGTCTTGCGGTTGTTGTCCATTAGCTGTTGTTCCCCCTTATCAGCAATAATCTGATGAGCGTCAGAAGGGATACCGACAGCGCTGCGACATACGTCATAGCCGCCGCTGAAAGCACCTTCCTGGCTCCTCTTACTTCCGATTCATCAACTATATCAAGCGCAACAAGCTGCTGAAGCGCACGCTTGCTGGCATCGAATTCTACTGGCAGCGTCACCGTATGGAACAGAACGACGACTGCGAACATGATCACTCCGATATTGAACAAGGATCCCCCCATCGCCTGTCCTGCGCACACAAGTATGATTCCGATCATGATCACCGGCATCGATATCGCAGACACCACATTGACCGCGGGCACCATAGCGATCCTGAGCTTCAGGAAAGCGTAGTTGGATCCGTCCTGCATAGCGTGTCCCGATTCATGGGCGGCGACCGCTACGGCAGCAACCGACGTACTGTTATGCGTTCCCTCGGACAGATGCATCACGTCCTTTGTGGGATCGTAATTGTCTGTGAGATTTCCAGGTACGATCTCGATTGGCACATGACCCATGCCGTTGCTGTTCAGGATCATTCTGGCAGTCTGTCCTCCTGTGATCCCTTTTCTCGTGGCGACACGCGAATAAGCAGCGTAGGTACTCTGCACCTTCCGCTGTGCGTATACGGTGAATATAATTGCCGGTATCAGAATGATGAACGTTGGGTCAAATCCATAAAACATCATATCACCTCAAATTACATTCTATCGCAAAACAGTACCGATTTCAATCGAATTGCCTCTTAAATAATCTTCAGATTTCATGCGTTTTTTGCCGGGCGCCTGCAGCTCAGTCACCCGCAGCACAGCGCCGCCGGCTGAAATATCCAGGCCCTCGCTTCCCGCGGCAATAACAGTTCCCGCAGGAGCGTCTGTTTTCTTCCCTACAGCCGCGGCGCGCCACAGTTTGAAGGTCTTGCCGCCCATCTCGGCAAAGGTCCCCGGCCACGGATCGAAGGCTCTCATCCTGCGTTCGATCTGTTCCGGACTCATGGTGAAATCGATGTGTCCGTCCGCCTTGGAAATCATGGGGGCGTAGGTCGCCAGAGCATCATCCTGCTGCTCGGCTCTTGCCAGCGCGCCCTCGATATCCGCCAACGTTTCGACGATCAGGCGTCCGCCCATAAGCGCCAGTTCATCATGGAGCTGGCCGCAGTTCTTCTGCCCGATGGGCGTGGATGCCTTTGCGAGCATATCTCCTGTATCGAGTCCTTCATTCATATGCATGATCGTAACACCGGTCTCCTCGTCTCCGGCCGCGATGGCAGCCTGGATCGGCGCGGCGCCCCGAAAGCGCGGCAGCAGTGATCCGTGTATGTTGAGACATCCGTACCGCGGCATATCCAGAATATGCGCGGGCAGGATGCGTCCGTAGGCAGCGACGATGATGGCGTCGGGATCCGCCTCCCGCAACGTCCCGGCGAACTCTTCGTTCCGTTTGATCTTCGTCGGCTGCAGCACAGGGATCCCCATCTCCAGAGCCTTTTCCTTTACCGGAGAGTACTTGATTTTTTTGCCTCTGTCCCGGACGGCGTCCGGCTGGGTGACCGCATACAGTATTTCATGTCCTGCCTCTGCAAGCATCTCCATGGGAGGCACTGCGAAGTCCGGCGTGCCCATATAAATCAGTCTCATGTGTTACCCCTATTCTTCTCCCTGTTCCTGCTCCTCGGTGATTTCGAAGACCTCGGTGGCTTTATCCGTGTAGAGAATGCCCTCCAGATGATCGAATTCGTGGCACATGACAATTGCGTCGAATCCCTCGAAGGTGTACTGCCGCGGATGTCCGTATCTGTCCTTGCCTTCGATCACGATCTTCTCGGGCCGGATGACTTTGCCCACGCGCCCCGGAACGGAAAGGCAGCCTTCTTCGCTCTCCTGTTCTCCTTCCAGGCTGATGATCTCGGGATCCACGAAGTGGTAGACTTTCTCAGGTTCCGGTTCTGCTACGAACATTCTTCTCATGATGCCCACCTGCGGTGCTGCCAGGCCAACGCCGTTGGCGTCACGCATGGTGTCCACCATATCGTCGAGGATCATCTGGATGCGCGGTGTCACTTCTCCGACCGGTCTGCAGACCTTCCTCAGGATCGGGTCTTCGTCTGTTACGATGTTTCTTAATGCCATTGTTATTTCCTCTTTCCTTATGTGAAGCTGTATGGATTCACGTCCACGACAGCTATGTAATCCTGTTTTTTCTTTCGCGCCTGCGCGGTCTCCTCATCCCGGATCTTCATGAGGATCTCCGTATACGCGCGGCGGCTTCCCTTCGGGCACTTGATGATCAGCGAGTAGCGGTACGTATCGCGGATCTTGCTCATGTAGGCTTCCTGCGGCTCGAAGAGGTTCCGTTCATGTCCTTCGGGCAAAAGCTCCCCGATCCGTTTGTGCCACTTCACAGCGCCTTCCTTTGCTGCTTCCGCAGACTCTGAAGTGAACATGATCTGGAAGATGTCGCTGTAGGGCGGATACATCATGAAGCGTCGGAACTTTTCCTCGGCTTCATAGAATCCTTTGTAATCATGCTCCGCCGCGAGCGCGACCGCGTAGTGCTCCGGGCTGTAGGTCTGGATGATGACGCGGCCTCTGTCGCCGCCTCTTCCGGCTCTTCCTGCCGCCTGGGTGATGAGCTGGAACGCACGCTCCGGTGACCGGAAGTCGGGAATGTTCAGCGAAACGTCTGCCGAAACGATCCCCACCAGGCCCACGTTCTTGAAGTCCAGCCCCTTGGCGATGAGCTGGGTGCCGATGAGGATGTCTGTTTCTCCTCTCTCGAAGGCCTTGAGTTTTTTCTTCAGCTCGCCTTTTTTCTTGACGGAATCCAGATCCATCCGGTCGACGGTGCGTCCCGGAAACAGCTGCCGGATCGTTTCCTCGATCTTCTCTGTTCCGCTGCCGAAGTACCGTACATAGTTGCTGCCGCATTCCGGGCACTGCAGCGGCGCCGGCTCTTCGCGGCCGCAGTAGTGGCAGACCAGTCTGCCGCTGCCGCCGTCTCTGCTGCCGTTTCTGTGATATGTCATGGACAGTCCGCAGGTCGGGCACTTGGCCACATAACCGCACTCTCTGCAGGAAACGAAGGTGGAATACCCTCTCCGGTTGAGGAACAGCATGACCTGCCTGCCCTCTTCGAACTGCCGGTTCATCTCTGATGCCAGCCTGCGGCTGATGACAGTCCTGTTGCCTGCTTTCATTTCCTCCCGCATATCGACGATCTCCGTCTTCGGAAGGCTGACCTCGTTGTATCTCTTCGTCAGTTCGATCAGCTTGTAGATGCCTTCCTTCGCCCTGCTGTAGGTAACGACGGAAGGCGTGGCGCTGCCGAGGATCAGAACGCCGCGGCTGTCACGGTCCTGCAGACGTTTGACTGCCACCTCTACAGTGTCGTATTTGGGCGTAAAGTCGGACTTGTACGTCGACTCGTGCTCCTCATCCACCACGATCAAACCCAGAGCATCCACCGGCGCAAAAGCCGCCGATCTGGCTCCGATGACGATTCTTGTTTCGCCGTCTCTGATCTTCTTCCATTGGTCGTAGCGTTCCCCTGCCGATAGTCTTGAGTGCAGGATCGCCACGGAGTCCTCCCCGAAGTGCGCCAGGAACCGCTCTACGATCTGGCCTGTCAGGGAAATCTCAGGCACCAGGACGATCACGCCTCTTCCGGCGTCGAGTGTCTTCTTTGCCGCCCGGATGTATATTTCCGTCTTGCCGCTTCCCGTCACGCCGTGTATGAGGAACCGTTCCGGTCTGCCGGCGGCGATTGCTCCGCCGATCTGCTCCAGAGCTGTTTCCTGCTCCGGCGTCAGATGCTCCACGTGCTCCGCATACCCCTTTTCGCCCGCCAGGGAATTCTGTTTTTCCCTGCGCACGGCGGCGTTCCCGGCAGGTGTGAAGCAGCGGATGGCGTCGATGTACCGGCAAAGGTACCGGCCCTTCATCCACATGGCGCTTCTGATCATTTCCGCAGTGAGGGACACCTCCTGATCCACATGGTCCACAGCACGCAGTTTACCAAGGATCGCCTTGTCGGTTTCCGAAGGTTCCTCTCTGACTGCCACCGCGTACCCTTCCCTCAGTTTCGTGCTCCGCGCGAAGGGAACATAGACCTTGCTCCCGACCCGGACCGCGTCGTCCTCGCATTTGTATGTGTACAGGACGTCAGTATTGTTGCTTTTGTTGTCGATGACTACATCTACGTATTTCATGTACGTATTTCATGTATTGCGCTGCTTACAGCAGGAAGATGTCGTGTTCTTCACACTCACGGATCATATCTTCCGGCCAGATGGCCGCCTGCACTTCACCGATGTGCGCTTTTCTCAGGAAGTACATGCAAAGTCTGGACTGGCCGATGCCGCCGCCGATGGAGTACGGCAGTTCACAGTTCAGGATCTTTTTGTGGAAGTCCAGCTCAGCTCTTTCGGTCGCCCCTGCGATTTCCAGCTGACGGGCCATGGCTGTTTCGTCGACTCTGATTCCCATAGATGAGATTTCAAAGGAGCACTGGAGTATGTCGTTCCACAGGAGGATGTCCCCATTGAGTTCCCAGTCGTCGTAGTCCGGCGCTCTTCCGTCATGAGGTTTGCCCGATTTGAGTGCTCCGCCGATCTTCTCGACGAAGACGGCTCTCTTTTCCTTGCAGATCGCGTCTTCTCTTGCCTTTGCATCGAGATCCGGATACATGTCCTCCAGTTCCTGTGATGTGATGAAGAAGATCTCATTCGGAAGGTTTGTCTTAAGCTCGTTGTAGTGTCTGTTCACAAAGTCGTTCAGATTCTTCAGCGCGATGTAGAGCGTCTCGACCACTTCGTGGAGATACTCCGTCGTTCTGTCTTCCTTCGTGATTGCTTTTTCCCAGTCCCACTGATCCACGTAGATCGAGTGCATGTTGTCCAGTTCTTCGTCTCTTCTGATCGCGTTCATGTCTGTGTAGAGACCTGTGCCGGGCTTGAAATGATATCTTCCCAGCGCCATCCGCTTCCACTTTGCCAGCGACTGGACGATTTCCACTTCCTTCTCGCCCATGTCCTTGACCGTAAAGCTAACGGTTCTCTCCACGCCGTTCAGGTTGTCATTGAGACCTGTTTCCGGCGCCACGAACAGCGGCGCGGAAACTCTTCTGAGCTTCAGTCCGTACGCCAGTTCCTGCTGAAAGAAGTCCTTGATCTTCTTGATCGCACGCTGGCTTTCCATGTAGTCGATCTCGGGCGTATAGCCCTTCGGAATAATAAGATTTGACATGTTACCCTCCTGTATATAAAAAATGATTCTGTATTTACGTTGTTATCGCTGCGGCGCCGGGCATCGGATCACTTGCAGCGCTCTGCATCGGATCACTTGCGGCGCCAGTCGCTGTACACGCACCCGCAGTAGTTCTGCCTGTACAGGCCGTACTTCTTCGACAGTTCGATCGAACGCTTGAACCCGTCCTGTTTCTTGAAATCCCGGTCCAGAAATCCGATTCCGTAACGGGCTGCGATGTCTTTGCCGATGGCGGAAATGATCTCATAGTTCTTGTGCGGGCTGACCGTCAGCGTTGTACCGAACAAATCGCACCCGTGGAACGCAGCCATCTGCGCCGCCTTCTCAAGCCGCTGTCTGAAACATATCCCGCAGCGCTGTCCGCCTTCGGAATCCGCTTCGTGTCCCTTCGTGATTTCCAAGAAGGCACCCGGTTCATAGGGTCCTTCGATCAGGTTGATGTCCGGCAGATCGATCCGCTCCGCGTTGAACTTCTCGATGAGCTCCATCTGTGCTGCGCGCCTGCGCTTGTACTCCTCTTCATTGGTGATGCAGGGATTGTAGTACAGGACCGTGATGTTGAACTCGCCCGCAAGGCGCTCGATCACGCTGCTGCTGCATGGCCCGCAGCAGCTGTGCAGCATGAGGTTCAGCCGTTCCACCTTCTTGTCCGGCTCGTCTCCTGCCAGCACGCCCATCTCTTTATTTGTCATCATGCGCATCCTGACAGGCTGCGCTTTTTTCGGTGTTTTCATCCTTATCGCACCTCTCCGCTGCACTTTGCAGCACCCCGTAATGCCCCATAATAAAATAACAATTTATTATACATGAAACGCACCGCTATATCAACGATTGTGCTATCATTAAGACATGAAACCGATCATCTTTGACACGTCCGACGGACAACAACTGAGAATCAACATGATCAGCCCCTGGTTCAGGCGTCATTACGCAGAGCTCGGGCTGGACAGCCCTGCCAAAATCGTCAAGTTATCCCTCGACGGGGGCTTCACATGCCCAAACAGAGACGGAAGCAAAGGCACCGGCGGCTGTCTGTTCTGCTCAGAAAGCGGCTCCGGAGATATGGCCAGCTATGCGGTTTCCGATATCACGGAAGCACTCGATGGGCAGATCCGCCTCCTGTCCGACAAATGGCCGTCTGATAAGTATCATGTGAAGTACCTGGCCTACTTCCAGAGCTACACCAACACCTATGCGCCTGTCGATGAACTGCGCGCCAAATTCGAAGCGGCGCTCGAGGCGCCGGACGTTGTGGGAATCGCCATCGCGACACGTCCCGACTGTATCCCGGACGACGTGCTGGATCTGCTTTCGGAATTGAACAAGAGGACTTTTCTGTGGGTGGAACTGGGACTGCAGACGATCCACGATTCAACCGCGGAGGCTATGAATCTGTGTCACGGGCGCGCAGACTATGACGACGCCGTCCGCCGGCTCACTTCCCGCGGCATCCGCGTTGTGACTCATCTGATCCTCGGTCTTCCCGGCGAAAGCCGGGAGATGATGCTGGAGTCCGTCCGGTACACGTGCAGCAGCATTAGCACCAGCATTGACCCCGACAGTAGCAGCCCTCGCCGCATCTTCGGTCTGAAGCTGCACATGCTGAACGTTGTCCGGGGCAGCGGTATGGCCGCCGCGATGCCGGACTATGTTCCGTTCGATTCTATGGAAGAATATATCGACCTTCTGATTACAGCACTGGAGCTCGTGCCGCCTGAAATCACGCTTCACCGCATCTCCGGCGACGCCCCGCGCGCGACACTCATCGCTCCGGAGTGGAGTTACAAGAAACGCACCATTCTGAACAACATCCATAAAGAAATGCGCCGGCGGGATACCTGGCAGGGGCGTTTTGCGGAGACTTCTGATGGGCCAGTAAAAAGTGTGTTTTATTAAATATATTGGGGTGACTCATGAACTGCAAGCTGTCTTTTGCTTAGAACAGGTGACCATCAGTCAATTGTTTCATTTCATAGGCTTGTCTGTCTGAGAGAAATCAAAAATGAGAAGACATCTCTGACTCGCTTCTGAGAAATACAGAACTATTTGGAATCTCTCATGCAATCGTATTGAAAATCGTAACCCAGCGCCCCGATTTGTTGGAGAAACGGTGGTAATTCTTATGTTTCTCAGACAGGAGGGGACTCTTTGTCTGAGAGAAATGGGATTAAGGAAGATTTCTCTGACGTGTGTCAGAGAAATGCTGCGTTATTCGGAATCTCTCGGACCCAAGCTCTGAACTCCTTGGAGTATCATTCACTCAACATTTTTTACAGAACCAAAATGTGTCAAAAGAACCGTCCCTTTGACACATTGCAAAAAATAAATGGTGCCCAGACTCGGAATCGAACCAAGGACACGAGGATTTTCAGTCCTCTGCTCTACCAACTGAGCTATCTGGGCACACGATCGCGGGCGTAATGCCTTCGCGGATCTATCTATGAAGTTGTTGGTGGGCCATCGGGGACTTGAACCCAGGACCTGCCGGTTATGAGCCGGATGCTCTGACCAACTGAGCTAATGGCCCACATATAATCTGGTTGGTCGGGGTGGCAGGATTTGAACCCGCGGCCCACTGGTCCCAAACCAGTTGCGCTACCAAACTGCGCTACACCCCGATATTTAATTGGCAGGGGCAGTAGGAATCGAACCCACGGCACGCGGTTTTGGAGACCGCTGCTCTACCAGCTGAGCTATACCCCTGCATTGTGGCGGAGAAGATGGGATTCGAACCCATGCGGCCCTTGCGAACCCTAACGATTTA
>CAMOXP010000024.1 GCA_946629205.1 uncultured Bacillota bacterium | reverse complement strand
AGATGGCGCCGATGCGCTGCCATCAGTGGAGCGTCGCCAGCCAGTACGGCACGCATGCGGATGTACCGAGCCACTTCCACGCGGACGGACGCGACATGAGCCAGATCACGGAGAAGGAACTTGTGTATCCGATGGTCGTCATCGACAAATCCAAGGAATGCGCAGAGAATCCTGACTTCGTCCTGTCCATCGACGACATCAAAGCATGGGAAGAGGAATACGGCAGGATCCCCGAAGGCTCCTTCGTAGCGTTCCGTTCGGACTGGTATAAGAAGGACGATCTGGAGAACAAGGACGCGGACGGCCAGCCTCACTATCCGGGATGGGCAACCGAAACCATCAAGTGGCTCGTTGAAGAGCGCAACATCGGATCCATCGGACACGAGCCTGCCGACACAGACCCTGCCATCGTTACGACAAAGGAAGACGCTTACCCGTATCCTGCGGAGCAGTATATTCTGGCAGTCGACAGGATCCAGATCGAAGTTATGAGAAATCTGGACCAGCTGCCGCCGACGGGCGCGGTCATCTTCATCGCTTTCCCGAAGCTGAAGGACGGCACCGGATTCCCGACAAGAGTTTACGCGATCTGCCCTGCAGAATAACAACCGAAACGATAGAATAACTGGAGGTACAACATGGCACTGGAATTTGACGAACAATTATCACGTCTGCAAAAGCCCGTACGCGAGGATATGACAGATGAGGAGTACGCAGTCTTTGATAAGAATGTGGAAGTGATGATGGAGAACTGGGGGTTCATCAACAACCTGTTCAAGGTACTCCCCCTCAACGCCAAGGAATACATCGGCTTCCTCAACTTCAAAGGCTCCCTCTACAATGACAGCTGCTTCCTGACGGACGCACAGAAGGAAATGATCGGCATCGTCGTTTCTTCCTACAACTGCTGCACCTACTGCCTGCAGACACACGGCGACAACCTGCGCGGCATGTGGAAGAACGCTTCCCTCGTTGACAAGCTTTCCGGAAACTTCCGCGCGTGCAAGGACGAACTTTCCCGCATTGACTACGCGCTGTGCGAGTACGCGTGGTTCGTGACCGCGCATCCGCGCGACATTGACGATGAGCAGATTGAAAAGCTCCGCGATGTCGGTCTCGACGATCACCAGATCCTCGAAGCCGCTTTCGTCGCCGGCTTCTTCAACTACACCAACCGCTGGGTCAGCACCATCGGCCCCGTCGTCAACCCCGGGCACTTCAAACACAACCGGGACTTTGACAAGTAACGTCTCTGCAAATGCAAAGGCAAGAAGTATCATTTTTTGAAGTTAGGAAAATCAAATCGTGATATTTTCGGAGTGAAAACGTAGTTTTTAATTAGTGAAGAAACAAAAAGTATCACTATTTGCCTCCATCCGGAGTGAATAGTGATACTTATTTTTTTGAGAAGCCGAAAAACCGGAAAAAGTATCATTATCTGCCCCGCTACAGGGTAAATCGTGATACATTTTGCCTCCAAATATGTCATCTACCGCCCCAATGGGATCTCCACGACCTCGGCCATCTTGACGAGAGTGTGCTGGATCTGCGCCGAGATCTCCTCCACCATGCGCTGGCTGATCTCATCGTTCTTCTCCTGCTCGAGGCTCTTGTAGAAGGCTTCCTTGACATCGGCGCTGATATTGTCCATGCGAGAGCTGAAGGCGCTCTTCGGAACGAGGCGGCGCATCGGCTTAGGGATGTCCGCTGTCAGCATCATCTCCTGCATTTTGTCTTTGCCCAGGAACAGGATCACGATCGACGTAATGATACCGACCATGATGCCGCTCGGATCCGCGAAGAACGGAATGAATCCCAGGGTGGACATCAGGATGGCGAGAAGCGCCGTCACGATAGAGTCGATCAGAATCGTCATCTCATTGATCGCGAACATTTCCTTCGCGTTCACCTTGATGTCGATATCCGAAACGGACAAATAGGACTTGAGACTCAAGGCTGTGTACGGCACGCGGTGCCTGATGCAGATCGGCACGGTGTGCTCCTCCAGTTCCTCGATGACCGGCCGCAGCCATGATGTGATCGGGCCTGCCAGCAGTTCTCTGGTCGAGTCTTCACTTAGGAATGCTGCGATGTCCTGCTGCAGGATCACATCCGTGTCAGACAGTTTGCTGATCTCACCGGACCGCCACTTCTCGAAAATCGGCAGCGCCACCTGCTTGACGATCGGATCCACAAGTGTATCGACCGCGTCTTTGTAGAGCTTTGTAATGTGCTTGCCGACGATATCTTCGATCGTATTGGAATGTACCAGCTTATCAAGGTCTTCCTTGAATTCCCGCAGGTCTTCGTCGATGCGGCCGCAGTAAGCCAGTCCTCTTGCCACAGAGAACTCCGGATCTGTTGCAGATATGATAACAGAGTCTGTGAACACTTCGCTGCACCACTTGCGGACGGCGGGCATCTTGCTGACGCCGCCGGTAAGGAAAATCAGTTCCGGCTGTTTGCCGGTGATGCTGTCTTTCACGTCAGTGAGAGACTCCATGAACACCTCGCGGAACGAGCGGTTGTCCAGTTTCTTGATTTTCTTGTTGACCAGCTTGTCCGCGATGCTTTTATCGATCTTCAGCGTCAGTTTCAGCGGCAGATTGTAATGGAGCATGATGCTTTCCACGCACTTGTTTCTGCTCCAGTAGTCTTCATCGGAGAAATATTTTTCCTTAAGCCGTCTGGCCGCAAACTCAGCGTAAGTGCGCCACGGTTCGCTCTCCTCCAGGTCCGCCTGAATCTTCTTCTTGAACAGACCGGCGTCCGCCACCGACTCTTCCAGCAGGATCTCATCCATGAGACCGCCGCCCAGCATCACTTCACCGGCCGTCCGCATCTCGACTTCCTTGCCGCCCATGATGTACGCAAAGTCCGTCGTCGACGAACCAATATCCACAACAAGGACAGGCTTGGACAGGATGTCCACGCCGATCTGCAGATGCTTGGACTGGCAGGCGCTGACCATAGCTGCTCTGGATTCGGAAATGATCCGCACAGGCGGATATCCCGCGCTCTCGAAAATCTCCCGGTAATGTTCCCGGGCGTTCCGATCCCAGCCTGCGGGGCATCCCACATAAACGCTGGTCTCTTCATTCTGGATGATGTCGCCGCTCCCGTAGAGCTGTCCCAGGACGCCTGCCGCGAAGCTTTTGACATCGCCCGCGCTGCCGCCGTCTGTCAGGAACCGGCTCTTGAAACGGATCCTGCGCTTGGCAACGTTGTCAGCGTAGCAGGCCTTTTCTCCGATGATGATCTCGCCGGAATTTGTCTGCGCGTAAGCGGTGATGAAACTCTTTTCCCCCGCCACCGGTATCATCTCAGGAATGACCTGATCTTCCTTATATAATCTGGCGATGGCGCTTTCCGCATCGCCCAAGTCAAATCCAAAAAATCGATCCATTGACTCTTGCTCCTTCTTGACTGATTAATGTCCTGAACCCGTTGACGCCATGCCCTTCCGCAGCAGTTTCCCGTCTGCGACCAGCGCGGGCCGGATGGTGCCGGCACGCTGGGACGGCATCATATCGAAGAACTGTGCTGTCTCCGCACTGTAATCCACTGCCTCGATCTGCTGCTTGTGGAGATAGTATTTGATATTCTCGATCTTCTCGAGGGCGTACTCGGGGTCTTTGCTGTAGGACGCCGTCAGCAGATCTGAGAAAATGTCCAGTTCAGAATCGGACACAACGTGACCGTCGATCTTTCCCGCCTCTTCACGCTTCTCCCAGCGCTGCACGGACTGGATCTCTTCCAGATTCTGATCCACCGCCAGCAAGGCGTTACGGAAACTGATGTAGACCTTGTTCGGATCAATGTTCGTCTCGACCCGCTGACCAGCTTTTGTTTTCTTAGGTGCCGAACGTCTGGGCAGAAGTCCTGCTACGAAGGCAGCCGCCAGTCCGCCGAGCAGCATCGGTCCTTGTTTCACGTAATCGACTTTCTCTATGCCGCCCAGATCCATCACGAGAGGCAGAAGCCCCACGCCGCAGAGGACGATAGCGACGATGAGCAGCACGATCACAAGGGGCCACATTCTGGTTTTGCGTTCTTCGACCACGCTGCCGGTCTCCCAGACCTTCGTCTCACCGACTGAGTCGACCAGCGGCAGGGACAATCTGACCGCCTGCATCATATACGCCGCCGCGTCCCTCTCCCGTTCGCTGTCCGCCTGCTCATTGTAAGTCATGAGCAGCTTGTCCAGTTCATTCTCCAGCACCCGGATCGCTCTGTCCGGTTCCTTTGCCGCAGCCAGCTCCGTCAGCAGATTCTCTTTATCTCTTTCTAACAGTTCCACTAATTTCATAGCACTTTACTCTCAATCATCCTGTGATAGTTTCATACATATATATGATATTCTTTTCACCGTCCATTGTCTACAGCAGCGTTCCCGCTTTTTTCATTGACCGGTAAAGAAAAAATGTTTTACAGTTTCCGCTATTCATATCATTCGCGTCATATCATTCGCGGGGCCGCATCAGCCAGCACGCGGCAAAGGCTGTGCGCATGAGAGGGTTGTCCCCTCCGTCGCGCATGTCGATCGGACTCGCATGTTCCTTGAGGAACGAGAACCTTCCGGTTCTATCGCAGAAATAATACACCACCGCATGGGAATACAATTCCCGCGCGATCTGTTTTTCATTCATTCCGCGCAAAGCCCCTTCGCGCAAAAGCTTCCGCGCTTCTTTCAGGCATTCCTGTTTGTCCAGAAACTCCCGGCGCACAGGTATTGATACTGTGTTGCTCATTCGCTCTTTCATACTTCGCAAAATCAGAATATCCAACCGGCCTCGAAGCCTTCGCGCACGGCGGTGGCGATGCGCCCGCCTTTGCGGGCGTCACCTGCAACAAGGACCTTATCGAAAGCTTCACGGAACGACTCCACTACATCGGCACGCGGTTTGATGCCCGCCGCCATAACGACAGTATCGGCTTCGATGTCGAACTGCTTGTCTGCCGCAAGTTCCTTCACAGTCACAGACCCGTCCTGAATCGATACAAGCGCATGACCCGGATAGAGGTGCGGACCGTATGGTTTGATTCGGCTCATCTCATCGTTCAGGATCGCGCCGAATATCCCCGGTCCGATCTGCGGGAGCATCTCC
The DNA here is from genome assembly GCA_946629205.1 of uncultured Bacillota bacterium. Lineage (GTDB taxonomy): Bacteria > Bacillota > Clostridia > Peptostreptococcales > Anaerovoracaceae > Lentihominibacter. Next base: position 6,998 of record CAMOXP010000024.1, on the reverse strand, counting down.
ACGATAGAGACATCAGAAGCAGTGCTCCCGTCTGCAAGGAGCATTTCCGCGGTCTCCAGTCCGGTCAGGCCGGAACCGATGACGACGACCTTGCCGGCAGCTTTTGCCTTTCCGGTGATCACGTCTTCTGCTGTGACTACGTTGGGAGCATCCGCGCCGGGCACCGGCGGAATGACCGGCTGCGCGCCGCACGCCACGATCACCCCTGCCGGATCCAGCTTCTTCACTTCCTCAGCTGTAGCTTCTTCGCCCAGCCGCCAGCAGACATCCATCGTATCGAGTTCTTCCTTCATGCCGGCGACCATATCCGTGATCTTATCCTTGAGCGGCGGTTTGTCCGCGATGTTCAGAGTGCCGCCGGGCTTGTCTGCTTTATCGAATATCACCGGCTTATATCCCCGCAGTGCCAGGACGCGTGCCGCTTCCATACCGGCAGGTCCGGCGCCGATAATGGCAACCGTGCGGCCTTCTCCATCCTTCCTGAGTTCCGATGCCGGGAATTCGATCTCCCGGGCCGTTCGCGCATTGACGGAGCAGCGGATCGGCAGACCTGCGCCTAAGATGCGCTCTCTGCAATAGAGGCATCCAATGCACCTTCTGATCTGATCCGCCTTTCCTGCTTTTGCTTTATTCATGAACTCCGGATCGGCCAGCTGGGACCGTCCCATGGCCACGAAGTCGCAGACGCCTTCTTCCAGAAGCTGCTCCGCGAAGTCCGGATCTTTGATTGTGTTCGTAGCGATGACCGGAATATTCAAAGCTTCCTTGTATGCTTTTGCCACATGTTTCTTCCATCCCGGTTTGTAGGAGAACGGCTCGCAATTAGCGTCCGCGTTGCGGGAGCTTCCCATGCTGATATCGATGGCGTCGATGCCCAGACTTTCCAGATATTTCGCGATCTCGATGCCTTCCTCAAGATCGAAGAACCCCTGGATCGGCGTCATCTCATCGCCGCACATACGTACCAGGATCGGATACTTCGGGCCAAGTTTTTCACGGATCCCCGCGATGATCTCCGCGATGAAACGGCAGCGGTTCTCGATGCTTCCGCCGTACTCATCCGTTCTGCGGTTGTAATACCGGTTGAAGAACTGCGTCAGCAGATACCCATGTGCTCCGTGCAGTTCGACGGCGTCGTAGCCTGCTTTCTGACATCTGACTGCGGCGTTGATAAATTTGCCCTGCACGCGTTTGATATCTTCCGGCGTCATCTCCCGCGGCATCGGTTTCCCATCGGCGATCGGCACAGCGCTCGGCGCGATATTGTCCCGGCCCGTGTACGCAGGATTGGATGTGGAACCTGCGTGGTGGAGCTGCGCGACGATGCGGCAGTCATACATGTGAACCGCGTCAACGAGCGCCTCGGCCGCTGCGATATTCTGGTCTCCGGCGACTCTGTAATAATTCACCGACGGCATGCTGTCCACGTCATCGACGCCTGTATACTCGTTCACGATCATGCCGATGCCGCCCTTGGCTCTCGCCTGGTAATATTTGATCTGCCTGTCTGTGGCGTTGCCGTCATTGCCCGCCAGATTCGAACCCATGGGCGCCATAACGCCGCGGTTCTTGATGGTCATCGTTCCGATCTTTCCTGGTTCAAACAGTTTCTCGTAAGCCATTTGTGTTCCTCCTCTTCTCAGCAACTGTCTCTGCCTCAGCAGTTTCCTCTGAGTATATTCGCATCGATTCCTTTGAGCGCGTCCCGGTCGATGCCCTTCAGCGCATCGATCAGTGCGTCGATATCTTCTCTCGTATTGAATACGCCGAGACTGATGCGGATCGTCCCGTCGTACTTTTTGTTGTTCAAATGATTGTGGATCAGCCCCGCGCAGTGGTGCCCTGCCCGGACCGCGATGTCGTTCTTCGCGTCCAGGATCGCCGCCACTTCATTGGCCCGGAAGCCTTCGAGGTTGGCGCTCACCACGCCTGCCTGCTGCGCGCCCGGCGGCGCCTTGTAGACCGTCAGGTCCTTGACTTCAGGCAGCCGTGCCAGCAGGTATTCTGTCAGCGCGGTCTCGATCTTCCACGGATCGACGCCCTTCAGCCAGTTCAGCGATGTGCGCAGTCCGCAGATCGCAACCGAATCCATGCTGGCGCACTCCATCTTCTCCGGCATGAACTTCGGCATGTTCGGATCCTCCGAACGGATCCCGTTGCCGCCGGCAAGCACCACGTCCAGATCCACGCCGTTCTTCACCAGAAATCCTGCCACGCCAAAAGGCGCGTACAGCGTCTTGTGCCCGGCAAAGGCAACGCAGTCTGCCTTCAGCTGCGCGAACCGCATCCTGAGAAGCCCCATCGCCTGGGCTGCATCCAGTACGGTAAACGCCCCGTACTGCTTCGCCTCGGCGAACACCTCCGCCGCGGGCAGCACGTATCCTGTCACATTGCTGATGGCGGTCACCGCCACAAAGTCCGGCGGACACGCTGCAAAAGCCTCCCGCACGCCGTCCAAATCAATGGACAGATCCTCCTTCAGCGGAAGCTCCTCCACCCGGATGTGATGCTTTTGCTCCATGAGTTTGAGCGGGCGCAGGACAGCGTTATGTTCATAAGGAGTGACGTAGGCTGTCATCCCTTCCTTCCAGCGCTGTCCCTGGATGATCTGGTTCAGGGCGATCGTAACAGAAGGCGTCAGCGCCACCTCGGCCTGGCCCCGCGCATCACAAAGGCTGAGCAGCTCCGTCTTGACTTCCTTGATCATGTCGGTGGCCGCCCTGGCCGCACGGTAGGCGCCCCGGCCTGCGTTCACCGCCGCTTCCCTGGCGAAGCGGTCCGTCGCCTCATATACACATTCCGGTTTCGGAAAAGTTGTCGCTCCGTTGTCTAAATAAATCATGGTAATATAATAACACTTTAGTCAGATAATTTACATACTCAACAGTTCCCGCACGCGTTTCTGGATGATCTCCTCCAGGGCTCTCGTTCTCCAGCTCGGCAGATTGCAGACATCACTCTCTTTGAACGTGAAGTTGATCAGTTTCCGGAGCTGCTCTTTCTGGAGCGGACCCATAACACTGGCGGCAAGTTTCATATATTTGTAATCCCTGCCATACGGATTGCTTCTGGTACCAATATATGTGTCTATGTTATCGAAATCGTCCTGCATGGCGTAGCACAGGAGAGAAAGACCGTTGTCGAAAATCGGCGCAGGGGAAATGATCTCTCCGCTGTGATTGTCCCGCAGCACGCCGAAGTTCCCGAAATGCCGGTCCTCATTCAGGATGACCGCATCAAAGACCAGCATGCTGGCCAGTTCCTGATAGAACGAGTCGCCAAGATCCTTATAGAACTCGATACAGGCATCGATGCCGCCGGTCCGTACGATCCTCCCAATCGGGATGTATGCGGTGTCGATATCTGTGAACAACTTGCACTTAGAGGCCAGAATCCCTTTCCAGTTTTCCAGCTCATACTGCACAGCATGAAGCCCCATTCTCTCTGCAATCTGGCTGGCATAGAATTCCGAGTACGGCTCATTGCCCGCGTTGGCATAGTCGAACGTGCCGCCCTTGTAGAGCCAGATGCCTTTGCTCTTTGAAAACCGCCAGGCTTTTCGCAGCATACCGCCTGTCGTCAGTTCCGGTGAAGTACGGAATTTACTGGTATCGTGCATGATTCCTGTGTACGCAATGAGCGACAAAGCGGTCGTAAAGGGATTTTCATAGAGGTTATACTCTCTGAATGTTCCCTCGAAGTCGCTCTGCGGAACCCAGTAGCTGTCGTTAAGAGATAATCCCATACACACATCGATGATACCCTTCAGGCTGTTGACATCCAGTCCCAAAGAGCCCAGTATCTGACCCACCAGTTCCCTGTTTGCCGGAATCACCCGGCGCTCCAGCCATTTGAGCAGTCCGTCCTCGTCCAGTTCCAGATCCAATGGCAGCATATGGCGCCGTTCCTCGTTGACCCACAGGATTTCTGCGCGAAGCCCGATTTCCTTGTGCAGCCGGAACCGCAAAAGTTCCTCATCGTAGAGTTTCAGGCTGTACTCCGTGTCGTCCCCGTAATCGAATCCGGGCTCTTCCAACGCGAACTTCGCTTCTTTACCCAGCGCCTCCGCGATGGCCTGGATATAGTCGACGCTGATGTTCTGCCGTCCGTTTTCAATGCGCGAGATATTGGACTTCTGCGTCCCGACCCGCTGCGCCAGTTCCTCCTGGCTGATCTGCGCGAACAGCCGCTCAACCGCCAGCTGTTTGGCGATCTTTGTTCTGAGCTTTGTTTTGTCGTTCTGTTTCATGGTTTGTACCTCCTCTAACGCCTTTGCCCCTTCTTTTGTTTTCTATAGTATCACATATGATAACCCCGAAAGCAACGAAAAAGTTATCATTTCTGATAACTTTTTCGAAACTATCACATATGCAAAAGCCGGATCACATCAGTTCACAGATCAGATTGCTCATCTCTGCAGGATCCTCTGCAGGCAGACCCGCAACGAGTCTGGCCTGGAAGTACAGGATCTTCGCATACTTGCCGAGTTTCTCCTCGTCTTCCGCTGCGGCTTTCAGCTTGTCGACGATCTCGTGGTTTGCGTTGATTTCAAGGGCCAGCTGCGCCTTGACCTTCTCACCGACCGGCATGGCGTTGATGGCCTTCTCCATCTCGATGCTGAGCTCGCCCGCGCTGGTGAGGCTGACCGGATAGTCGCCCAGACTTCCGGTAAGTCTGACCTCCTGCACGGCATCTCCGAGGGCGTCCTTGATCTTTGCGAGAACCTCCGACATGTCTGCGTTCTTTTTCTCCAGATCTTCCTTCTCGTCTTCCGAATACAATTCGAATTCCGCGGAGCTGATATTCACGAACCGCTTTCCGTCGTACTCGCCCATCATCCTCACCGCGAACTCGTCGACCTCATCCGTCATGTAAAGGACCTCGTATCCCTTTTTCTTCGCGCCGTCGGCCTGCGGGAGCGCATCGATCTGCTGGATCGAATCTCCGCATGCGTAGTAGATCTTGTCCTGCTCCGGATCCATTCTGTCAACGTATTCTCTCAGCGTGACCGGCTTTTCCTCCGATGACGAATAGTAGATGAGCAGATCCTGCAGGTGTTCCTTGTGTATGCCGTAACCTTCGTAGACGCCGAACTTGAGCTGCATCCCGAATTCCTTAAAGAACGCTTCGTATTTCTCGCGGTCTTCTTTCAGTAGTTTTTCAAGCTGTGATTTGATCTTCTTATCAATATTCTTCGCGATGATCTTGAGCTGCCGGTCGTGCTGCAGCATCTCTCTGGAAATGTTCAGTGACAGATCTTCGCTGTCCACTACGCCGCGGACGAAGCTGAAATACTCCGGAAGCAGATCCGGGCACTTCTCCATGATCATCACGCCGTTGCTGTATAGCGCCAGACCTTTTTCGTACTCCTTCGAATAGTAGTTCATCGGAACCTTGGAAGGGATGAACAGAAGCGCGTCGTAAACGACCTGTCCCTCCGCCCTCGTATGGATCACATCGATCGGGTCCGCAAAATCAAAGAATCTCTCTTTGTAGTAATTATTGTAGTCTTCATCTGTCAGCTCGTTCTTGTTCTTTCTCCAGATCGGGACCATGCTGTTGAGCGTGCGCAGCTCCGTAACCTGTTCGTACTCCGTCGGCGCGTCGTCCGGAGCGTCGGGTGCTTTTGCTTTCGGAACGGAACGCGTCATTTCCATCTGAATCGGATAGGCGATGTAATCGGAGTACTTCTTCACGAGGGCCGCGAGCTTGTACTTGTTCAGGTAATCGTCATAGCTTTCACCGCCCTCTTCTGTTTCCTCGGTTCCGTCTTCTCTGATGTGGAGGGTGATGGTCGTTCCGTGTCCGTCCTTCTCTGTCTCCTTGATCGTATAGCCGTCGGCGCCCTTCGACTCCCACACGTATGCTTCATCGCTTCCAAAAGCACGGCTGACGACGGTGACCTTATCGCTGACCATGAACGCGGAATAGAATCCGACGCCGAACTGTCCGATGATATCCACATCGTCCGCGCCGTCGTTTTCATTCTTGAACTCCATGGATCCGCTCTTGGCGATGGTTCCCAGATTCTTTTCCAGTTCTTCCTTCGTCATGCCGATGCCGTTGTCGCTGATCGTCAGGGTCCTGGCGTCTGCATCCACATCGAGCCGGATGCTGTAGTCGCTCCTCTGGATCCCGATCGTCTGATCCGACAGTCCCTTGTAATACAGTTTGTCGATCGCGTCGCTTGCGTTGGAGATCAGCTCTCTCAAAAAGATTTCCTTATGCGTATAAATGGAGTTGATCATCATCTCCAGCAGTTTTCTGGATTCAGCCTTAAATTGTTTCTTTGCCATATGTTATTACCTCCTTTTATTAGCACTCTCAATCCACGAGTGCCAAACACAATATACTCCTCTTTACTTCCGTTGTCAACTGGTGTCAACCGGCGCCAATGCAAAGGCCGGCGAGCCGGAATAGCGCAAAGGCCGGAGAGCCTTTCTATATTGTTTCAATTATGGCGACGTTCGTGATACAATGATTCCATCGCAACAAGGAGGCATTATGATACAGGATATTTCACCGTACAGATACTATAACGAATACCAGAACCGGCAGCCTGCTGCTGAGGATCTGGTTTTTATTTTCAAAGGCAGGAGCGCCCTGTGCCGGGAAAACGCAGACGGCACGACCAGCTTCCCGAAATATGAAGAAGTGCAGTCCGCCGGACTTACGGCGGAGGGGACCTGTCTCCACTATCTTTTCAGGATCGACGACTACTGCTGCTTCCTTCTTCTGACCGATAGGCCGGATGAACCCGAGCCGGATCTTCCCGGATATTCTTATATTACGCTGATGGAGATGAGAAGCGAGGAAAACGTGACTCCGGCCTTTGCTGCGCTTACCGCCTTTCATTTGTACACATGGTACGACAAAAACCGCTTCTGCGGCAGATGCGGCGGAGGACGCCTCGTCCACGACACCATAGAGCGCATGCTCAAATGCCCTCAGTGCGGCAACATGGTCTTCCCGACGATCGCACCGGCCGTCATCGTCGG
>CAMOXP010000023.1 GCA_946629205.1 uncultured Bacillota bacterium | reverse complement strand
CGGCTTCAATGGCGGCCTCCGCTTCCTTCTGGCGGCGGATGGCTTCTTCCTTCTTTGCCTTCTTCTTGTTCTCCTTGGCTACGACCTCGGCTACGGATTTACCGGATTTCTTAGCTTCCTTGTATGGATTGACGCCTTCCTTGAATTCGCGTTCTTCTTTCTTTTTCTTTTCAGCATTCTTGGTGCTTCTGACGGTGAAGAATACCATACCGGCCATCATGAGGACCATGAGCAGCATGTAAATGGCTGTGGATCTTCCCTGATTGAGGGTCGTCATCTTGACGGCGATCTGCTGTCCTGTCGTAGAACCGTCCGTGGCCTGGAAGTTCCTGCCGACTGTCAGTGTATAGTCAGCGCCGCCCTTGATCCTGTTTTTGCTGCTTCCGTCATAGACATCCGCGGCTACGAGGATCAGGCCCTTTTCCTTCTCACTGTAGTAGACCTTGAGCGGAATTTTCTTGCCGTCAGCGTCGACCATCTTGAACTGCTTGGCGTTGGCCTTCCTGATATCATTGGAAGCCGGAGTGACATCCTTGTTGAAGCGCATCTTCACACTGAGGTTGTCGACTGCCACGCCGGTCGCGCCGTCCTCAGGGGATGAGCTCACCAGCTCCAGATCTGTCTTGGCTGCCGCGGCGCCCTTATCTGCTGCCGCGTCATCTGTGCCCGCTGCAAAAGCCGCCGGGGCCATCATAAACACTGCCACTATCAATGCGCATATCAATGCGCTTGCTCTTTTCATTACTGTCATTCCTCCGTTCTCAGTTTCCTGAAAAAATCTTTCATCAGGCGTGAGCATTCTTCGCCCATCAATCCTGTTTCTATTTCTACGTTATGGTTGAGCCTGCTGTCGCAGGGGATGTTGTACAGCGATCCGCACGCCCCGGCCTTCGGATCCATGGCGCCGATGTACAGCCGCTCGATCCGCGACCAGACAATTGCTCCGGCGCACATGCTGCAGGGCTCAACGGTCACATACATGCTGCATCCGGGGAGCCGCCACCCTCCGAGGCGGGCCGCTGCTTCGCGTATCGCCAGGATCTCCGCATGGGCGGTCGGATCCTTGGCCTGCTCGGTCCTGTTATGCGCTCTGGCGATGATCTCGCCGCCGCGTACGATCACGGCACCGATGGGGACTTCTCCCTCCGCGGCCGCCGCCTTCGCTTCTTTCAGGGCTTCCTGCATATACTCTTCTATATTTTTTCCCATACGCTTTGTAATGTTACCACACTTCCACAGGTCATTCAAGATAAAGGTTTTCGTATTCCTCACGCAGCATGGAGTAACACCGGACTTCGCGGTTGCCTCCATCGTAGGTTCTGTAGGCGCGGCGCAGCGTCCCTTCATATGTAAAGCCGCATTTCTCGATGACGCGCTGGCTCCGGATATTCGTCTCGCTTGTCCGGATCATCAGGATGACAAGTCCGAGTTCTTCGAACGCGTACCGGACCAGGCGCCGGGCAGCCTCCGTCATATAGCCTTTGCCCCAGCGGGATTTGGCCAAGGAATAACCCATCTCCTTGCTGTCGATTCCGGGGCGGTATTTGTCCGGCTCGAAACCGATGCTTCCGACGACCACTCCTGTCGCCTTCTCGACGATGGCCCAGGTCATATTGCGCCGGAACAACTGGTCGATGATCAGCCGGGATTCCCCCACATTGGCGTGGGGTTTCCAGCCCGCGTTGGGTCCTACATCCGGGTCCCTCGCGTAATCATAGAGCGCTGCTGCGTCCTTCTTGCTCCACATTCTCAGTATCAGCCGGTCTGTTTCCAGCTGCGGCACTTTTTCAACCTTTCCCATCGGTTCTCCTTACTCCGTCGTACTGAGGATTTCCTTGTTCTTCTCTACCTGACTGACCTTCATCTCAGAAGCCCGTGCCGGATCCACTTCCTCGTTGAGCGCCAGGATCGTCGGTCCCAGGTAGACTGTCTTCAGCACTTCTCCGTCCAGGGAGATCTTGCTGTACTCTGTGAAATTCTGTCCTTTGATATAATATTTATCGCCGATCTTGACGATGCTGTCGATCTTGATGTCCCGGATGCCCATCTTCAGCTCTGTCGGTACGAAGGGCTTCGAACCGCCATATATATAGCTTTTGCCGTAGAGCATATCATAGGACAGGGCTTCGAGTCCTTCCAGATAGTGCGGGTCGTCCTCGTAATTCTGATGGTACTTGGTCAGAAGGCCTGCCGAAATGCCGAACCGCTTCAGCAGGTGCGAGGTGATCTCATAGGCGTGCACATTTTCATCCTGTTTCTTAAGTCCGAAATTGCTCCAGACCACGTACTGGGTCTTGTACAGATCCCCGGTGGTCAGATTCTCTGCCGTCATGTCCAGAGCCGGCAGGTGATCGCCGTACATCACGACAACGATGTCCTCATCGAAGTCTTCCAGTGCGTCGGTCAGCTCCTTCACGAAGAGATCCATTTCGTAAACTTGGTTTGCGTAATATTCATAACTCCATTTTGTCTCTTCATCCGGGGCCTTCGTCACCTCGATCACCGGGTCCTCGATGACCTGCTCTTTCGGGTACTTGCCGTGACCCTGTACAGAGATCGTATAGATGTAGTCCGGGCCTTCGGTGCTGTTCAGCGCGTCGATGATGTTTTCTGTCAGAATCGTATCCTTTGCCCAGTTCTTCGGTGTCTTGACCACATTGTTCATGTACTCCAAACAGGTAAATGTATCGAATCCCAGATTTCTGAACACGGTGTTCCTGTTATAGAAGGCGCCTCTGTGATTGTGGATCGCGTGGGAAGAGTAGCCGACCTGCCGCAGATCGTAAGGTGCACTCTCGCAGGTGGTCTTGGTCAGGATGCTTTTGTATGGATATTCGCCCGGTCCGAAGAACCTGGCGCTGATACCGGTCATCGCTTCAAACTCGACATTGGCTGTGCCCGCGCCGACGGCCGGAACGGTCAGGTAGCCGGAGGAACATTCCTTCAGCAGTTTCCTGTAATACGGAATCGGGTCCTTTGAGTATTCCACATTCTTGGCGATGGTCGGGTCTATGAAGGACTCCAGCTGCAGGAACAGGATGTTCGGCTTCTTCGAAGGCTTTTCCTTATCGTCCTTATCAGGTGTATAGATACCATCTTTACCGAGTTCGCCGCCGGTGAAGATCCCCTTCATCATCTCTTCAGAGTATCCCCTTGGCTTATCGATACCGGTCTTCACCCAGGTGATCATAAAGGAGTAGGGAACGCCGTTGTCTCTGTATGCATACGGCAAACTTGGGAAAAATGTATCCAGAACGCCCATCCTCATGCCGCCGGTGATAGAACCAAAGGCAACAAGGATGATGATGAGAATGGCTGCGACCGTCTTCCTGTAATCCAACTTGCCTTCGTACCGCGGCGTCTTGCGGAACAGGATGATGACCAGCAGTACGAACAGCGCTGCGCCAACGGCGATTAAAATCAGACTCTTGACAGAAAAGTAGTTCGTGATGATCGACTGCGCCTCGCTCAGCGTTGACAGGTCCTTGACGTTGAACGGCGTCATTCGGTTCGTCAGGATGATGCCGTTGATGATCCCGACGGCAAGCCACAAAAGCGAAAGCATGCTGGCTGCAAAGACCCTCCTGCGGAACAGAAGCGACAGCGACAGCACCGCCATGATCAGCATCACGTTGCAGAAGGTGATGACCGGATGCTCTGCGAAAAACTGCAGCGCCAACAGCGGCGACAGGCGTCCCAGCGCTTCGATGATATAGTCGATGACAACTGCCATGATAAACAGCACCAGTACGTGGTTTCTCTTTATCTTTTTAAGGAATTCTTTAATCTTGCTCATTGGAAATACCGTTTGCTATTCTGCCGAATTCTTCTACTGTAAGTGTCTCTGCTCTTCTGCCGGGGTCAATGTCCGCGGCCTCGAGTATTTTTCTAACGTGGTCTTTGTCCATTCCTCCTCCTGCGGCAAGGGAGTTCAGAAGGGTTTTTCTCCTCTGCGCGAATCCTGCCTTGACACAGCGAATGAACATCTTCTCATCAGCAACTTCTATCCTTTCTTCCAAAGGCTTCAGATTCAGGACGGTCGAAGCAACCTTCGGTCTTGGTACGAAGGCCTCCTTAGGAACGTCCGTGACTTTCTCCACATGGCAGTAATACTGCACTGCGACGGAAATCGCTCCATAGGTCCGGCTTCCCGGCGCTGACCGGATGCGGTCAGCAACCTCCTTCTGCATCATCACAGTGATGCTGTCAGCAGGCACCTGCTCCTCCAAAAGCTTCATGATGATCGGTGTCGTTATATAATATGGAAGGTTTCCGATTACACGGACCTTTCCGGAAAACAGTCCCTCCTCACGACACGTGCGCACCAACTGCTGCAGATCTGTCTTCAGTATGTCCGCGTTGATCACACGCACATTGCTGTATTCCATCAGGGTCTCTTCGAGCACGGGGATGAGGCGCTTGTCGAGTTCGACCGCTGCAACAAAGGCGGCGCGCTCCGCCAGGGCAGACGTCAGGACGCCGATGCCGGGACCGATCTCTATGACCAGATCCTCTCCTGTGATCCCTGCGCCGTCTACGATCTTGCTGACGATGTTCCCGTCCGTGATGAAGTTCTGTCCGAGACTCTTTGAAGGCTTCAGATCAAATCTGTCGCGGATCCTGTTTACAACTGCCGGTGACGAAAGATCCATTACTCCTGGTCCTCCGTGTCTTGCTTCTCGGTCCCTACATCATCAGGCTCTTCCGAATCGGGAATGTATACGATCTCGCCCGGCTTTGTCAGCTTGAGTTTTTCCCGCGCCTGATCCTCTATGTTCTGTTCTTTGTCTGCTTCTTTCAGGTCTTCCTTAAGCTGTTCCTGCTGAGCCTTGAGCTGCTCCTGCTGCTTCAGGGCCTCATGCTCCTCTGCTTTGAGCTTGAGGATGTCGAATACAGACACGCCCAGGACGACAATCAGAATCGCTGCTGCTACGAAGACGATCAGTCTCTTCCTGCCCTGCTTCCTTCTGAGGGCGCGCACTCTTCTCATCTTACGTTCATCTGTGGTTGTCTGTTCCTGCGGGACCTCGATCTGCTCTTTCTGTCGTTTTTCAAGTCGCTGCTGTCTGGCTGCATCCATATCGATGACGCGGCTGCTTCTTTTGAATTGTTTGCTTCTTCTCTTTCTCGCCATTTATGTTCCCCCTCTATCTCGCCGGCAGGTAATTCCTCGGATTCTGGAATGTGCCGTTATCCTTGACCCCGAAGTGGATGTGGCTTCCGAAACTGTTCCCTGTGTTCCCCGCTTCCGCGATGTGCTGCCCCTGGAACACTCTGTCGCCGCGGCTTACCAGGATCGCGCTGTTGTGCGCATAATACGTTTCGATGCCGTTTTCGTGGTCGATGATGACCAGGTTGCCGTAGCCGCCCATTGGTCCTGCGTGGATGACGGTGCCGCCATCTGCTGCCAGTACGTCGTTGCCGGTCCGACAGCCCATGTCGATTCCCTGGTGCTGTCTGCCCCAGCGCCACTTGAATTCAGACGTGACCGTATAGGTCCCGTCATAGGCCGGCCAAATGAATGTGCCTGTTCCTGTTGTCGGCGGCCGCTCTTTGGTTCCGACCAGGATGATCTTATTGACCGGTTTCTTTACTGTTTCGTTTTTCAGGTTATGCGTTTCTATGATTTCTCCGTTGACAGAGACGGTCTTATCGACGACCAGGCTTTTGCCTTTCTTGCCTTTGCGGGAGACTTCCGTATCTCCTTCGTACATCTCGTCATCGGCCTTCTTGATCGTTTTATACGCGGTTTTCTCCTTATGGGTCCGGGTCTCGGTGATTCTGACCGTCAGCAGCGGCCCGACCTCCTTCATGATAATCGTACTTCCCACCTTGAGCTGTCCATCATCCGGGATGTCGTTTTCCGCGATGATCTGCTCCTTTGGAACGTTGTAGTTTTCTGAAATGCTGTCCAGCGTATCTCCCCGTTCCACCGTGTGGACGACCTCTTTCTCCGTATCTGTACAGAGCTTTTTCACCATGGCGTCTCTCGTCAGGATATCGCTCAGCGGCGTGTTGCTCTTGCGGAACTCTACGGACTCAACGATCACGGCTTCGTTGACTATCGTTCCCTCGTCGTGATTCGCGTAGTGGTCCTGGATGCCTTCCAGAACACTTGCCGCGACTTTCTTGCCTTTGACCGCGCCGACTTTCCTGCCGTCCACGTACATGCCGTAAGCCTTGACATTAATGTCGCCCAAATAGGACAGGCGCTGGAGAACGCCGTCCTGGGAATCGATCACGATATCCTTGTTCCCGGTGAATACCCGCTTGAAACTGATATCGTCACGTGGATCCAGCACGACCGCCATATCCTTGTCCTCGGTCAATGCGCCGCGCACCATCTCCGTGATCTGCAGCACGTCGTCCTTGTTCTTGACATACCCCAGTTTCTTGTCGCCGTAGGAATATTCATAGGCCGTAAAATAATTGAACAGGCCCGCGGTACCTACCGCGAACACAAGCAGCAATGAAAAGGCCAGCAGCAGCGGTGCTTTCTTCCGTTCGCAGAATTCAAACACACTCTTTGCCTTTTTATAGACAGCAGTATTTTCTCTCCGGCGCTGGCGGATCTCACGCAGCTGGGCTGCGGTTGCTCTCGCTTCCGCCTGGATCCGCGCGTTTTCTTCCAGCAGGTACTGCCGCTCTTCCTCTGTCTGCGCCGCGTTGATCTCTCTCTGTTTCGAAAGCCCGAAAAATTCCGCTAAAGAGAAGGCCGGCACGGGCTTGATCTCTGTCTTGATCGTTGTGCCGTGAACGTTGACGATGCCTCCGCCCAACTCGGCGGACTTGCGGGCAAACCGCCGCTGGCGACGGATCTCCTGCCGTTCTTCTTTCTGCTTTTGAAGGACCTCCTGCCGTTCTTCCCTCTGCTTCCGGAGGGCTTCCTGCCGTTCTTCCTTCTGTTTTCTGAGATTTTCACGCTCCTGTGCCTGCAGTCGCTCGATTTCCCTCTTCGCCTTCAGCTCTTCGTTTCTGAGGCGAATGGCTTCTTCTTTTCTGCGGGCAGCCTCCTTCGCACGAACCTCTCGCTCGTGTTCCTTCTCCAGTCTGATCCGTTCTCTTTCGAGACGGGCTTCTTCCCTTTTCTGAAGTTCCGCCTTCTCCCGTTCCATCGCAAGCCTGAGCCGCTCCTGCTTCTCCTGCTCACGTTTCTTTTTCAGCTGGGCGCGCTTTTCTTCCTGCGCGTGGAGCGTCCTGTTCAGTTCCGTCTGGATCTCAGCCTTGCGCAGGTTTGTCGTCATTCTGGCGGCTTTTCGCTCTGCTTCCTGAAGTTCTTTCTTCTTTTCTTCCGCTTCAGCACGCTTTTGTTCCAGCCGCTCTTTAGCTTCCTGCTCTTTCTTGAGCGCGTCCTGGATGATAGCATTGCGTTCCTGACGCTTCAGGTCGAAGTTTTCGCTTCCCTCCCGCCGATCCTTCTCTGCTGCTTTTCTGACGGCCTCTTCGGCTGCGCGTGCGGCTTCCGGATCGACCGCAGGGGTCTTTGCGGCCGATTTCGGCGCATCGGAAACAGGCCTGCCAGGCTTGGCTTCTGGTTCCGCCTTCTGGTCGGCAGGCTCTGCCGGCGCATCATAGATTTTCTGCGCCTGGGCTTTGAGCCGTTCGATCTGTTCCCGCAGGTTTTGCACATCCTGATACGCCCGTTCGACGGCGTCGTTCGGATCTGCGTTTCCGTTTGCTCCCTGTCCGGCTGTGTTCTTGTTTTCTATTCTGTTTTCTGCAGTTCTTTTATCATCTGCGGGGTTATTTCCCTGTGGCATGGGCACCTTTCTCCCGTTTCCAGCATTCCTGTATCCTTGCACTTCGGACATCTGTATCTGACGTCCATATAGTCCAGTTCAAAATCGTGATCTGTCAGAAGGAACGCTTTCTGTGCACTTAAACTATCTATTGTGTCTTTTATCTTCCTGATTTCTTCCTGTTTGTCGATCCGGTCGGAAACAACGACCCTCGAAAGGCTCGCGCCGAGACGGCTTTCTTCCTCGTCTATCTCCCTGATCTGAGGCAGCTTCTCATACACTTCGGCTCTGCGTCTGTCAGCTTCCCGCTCCTCCTTCTCGCGCAAAAGCTCATAGTACTTGTTGATCTCCGCTGTGCCGAGGCCGCCCTCGTTTACTTTCTTCGCGCCGCCTTCCGCGTGCCAGTTTTCGAGGACTCTGTTTACATAGTTGATGTTTGGGTTGGGGATCCCTGTGGTCTTGGCGCAGGCCTCAAGGATCTGCTCCAGGCTGAAGCCCAGCTCGTCGAACCAGCGACCCATGATCCTCTTCTCTTCTTCCGTCCAGTTCCGGTTCCATCCAAGGGCCTTGAAAATCCGCCGGTAGTCCGCGGTCCGTTCTTCCATCTGCCCAATGTGCTGCTTGATATCCTCGACTGTCCTGTGTCCTTCGCTGATCCAGTTCCGGATCACCGTTCCGGTGTAGTTGACGGTCTTTTTCTTTTTCCTGGCGCTGTATTCTACTGCAAAAGCAACATACTCCGGTTCGACCCCGAAGTCATTGATCCATGACAGGACTTCCCCCATCTCCGTCCCGCTGATGACGCGGCCGAATGTCTTCTCAATTTTGTCGAACATATTCCTGTATTCAGGGCTCGCCATCTGCGCATTGATCCCCTGCTCGGAAACGGTCGGAGCGCTGTCCTCATGGCTTCCGTAGAGCATGTCCTTAAGCAGGACAAACTCGACATCGTACTCCAAAGGATTGTCTGCGGAAGTCCTGATCTTCCGGACGATGCCCATCTTCTCCCAGTAGGTCCACGCCTTCAGCACGTCTTCAAGCTCCATGCTAAGCTGCTTGGCGATGTCTTCGTTGCTGAAATCAACGCCAAGCTGCGCATACATGAGCGCGAAAAGATACACCTTGACGTACTCGCCCGGCGCGCCTGTCATGTATTCGTTTATGAACAGATTTTCTACCTGCGTATCAAGCAGAAAATAGTCTTTTGTCTTTTCTCTGTAAAATCCCATTTCTCACTATATTATTACGCCGTATTATACTGCGCCGAATCCGCCGCCGGCAATGTCTACAAATTTCGTGATCTTGTCCAGCCATGCTACCCTGATGGTTCCCGTCGGGCCGCTTCTCTGCTTGGCGATGATAACCTCACACTCACCCGGTGCGTCGGTATCGTCATGATAGTACTCGTCTCGGTAAAGGAAGATGACGATATCCGCGTCCTGTTCGATAGACCCTGAATCCCTCAGATCCGACAGCATCGGTCTGTGGTCCGTTCTCTGCTCCGGATTTCTCGAAAGCTGTGAAAGAACGAGGACCGGGCAGTCCAGTTCTCTCGCCAACAGCTTCAGATTACGTGAGATGACGGAAATTTCCTGGGTTCTTGAATCCAAGGATCTTCCTTCCGGGTTCATCAGCTGCAGATAGTCGATGACAATGAGATCCAGCTTCCTCTCTGCCTTGAGTCTTCTGCATTTGCTCTTCATCTCCATGATGCTGATGCCTGCCGTGTCATCGATAACGATGTCAGCTCGTGACAGATCATCCAAGGCGACATTCACATCGTCCCAGTCACGCCGTTCGAGACGCCCTGTCTTGAGCTTTTGCATCTCCACCTTCGATTCCATAGACAGCAATCTCTGGCTCAACTGCTCCTTCGCCATCTCCAGGCTGAAGATCATGACGGTCCCGCCGCCCTTTACCGCCGCATTGAGGGCAAGAGAAAGAGCAAAGGCTGTCTTGCCCATGGCAGGCCGGGCAGCCAGGATGATCAGATCCGACTTTTGAAGTCCGGATGTCTTGTCGTCCAGATCTTTGAATCCTGTAGTGAGTCCGGTCAGTCCGTCCTTGAGTTTAGAGGCCTTGTCAATGGCGTCGATATTGCTGAGGAGGACATCCTTGAGAGGCACATACGTGCCTTTCTGACTCGCCTGGGATATCTCGAAAATCCCGTTTTCGGCATAATCCATCAGCTGTCCTGCATCCATGCTTTTGTCATAACCCTTGGCGACGATATCGTCGGCAGTTTTAATGAGTTTTCTGATCGATGACTTCTCCGCAACGATCTTCGCATATTCCGCCGCGTTTGCCGTTGTCGGCGTCGTCGAAGAAAGGCCGGCCACATAGGAGCGCCCTCCGACCATTTGAAGGGTGCCGCGTTTATCCAGTTCCTCTGATACCGTCAGCGCATCCACCGGGGCGTTTCGTCTGCCCAGTTCAAAGATAACGCTGAATATTTCCTTATGGTTTGGGTCATAAAAGTCGTCCGGCCGCACAGTCTCGAGGACGTCGAACAGCGCGTCCTTCGACAGGAGCGCCGCGCCCAGCACAGATCTCTCCGCATCAGGGTTCTGCGGGGGGATCCTCTCTTCCATTGTTCCCGTTGTTCCCATTGTTCCCATGTCCTGCATTTTGTTTTCCCCTTTTGCCTATCTGTTTTATACTGTGACTTTCACTTTGATCTTAGCCGAAACGTCCTGATACAGTTTGACCACGACGTGGCTGTTGCCCGCCTGCTTGATCGGACCGTCCGGCATGTCGATCTTCTTCTTATCTATGGTGATGCCTTCCTGATCTTTCAGGGCTTTCGCGATGTCCATGGAAGTAACAGAACCAAAGAGCTTGCCGTTCTCGCCGCCTTTGGACGGAACGGTGAGTACGATCTTTTCAAGTTCTGCTGCCTTTGCCTGAGCGGCTGCCTTTTCTTCCGCCCGCTTTTCTTCTGCCAGAGCCTTCTGCTTCTCCAGGTTACGTACGTTTCCCTGCGTGGCTTCCTTGGCGAGCCCCTTCTTGATGAGCATATTGCGCGCGTAGCCGTCGCTGACCTTGACGACGTCACCTGCTTTACCTGTTCCTTTCACATCTTTTAAAAGGATAACTACCATTTTATAACCTCCTGCGGCTGCCAACTCCCGGCGGCCATTCTAATATTATATTCCTCTATTGTGTTGTTTCTGTGGTTTTGATGTATTCTTCTATCTGCTGCAGGATCTCCTCCGGCGAAAGATCCGTCTTCGTTCCCGCAGTGTTCATGTGCCCGCCGCCGCCGAAATGCTCCATGATCGTCTGTACATTCATATTGCCCAGCGATCTGGCGCTGACAACGGTCATGCCGTCCTCATTCCTGCCGGCTACGAAACTGGCGCGGGTGCCTTTGATCGTGAGCAGTTCATCCGCGATCTGCGAGTTGACGATCTGTGTGTTGATCGTCTGCGCATCGCAGATGGACATGGCGATGCCGTTTTCCAGGATGCGCGCGTTTACGATGCCGTTGGCCCGGTTGATGAAATTCTCCGGCGACTCCTGGAAATACCGTCTGACCCTGGAGAGGTCCGCGCCGGCCCTCCTCAGCCAGGAAGCCGCTTCAAAGGTCCGCACGCCTGCCTTGACTGCGAACCTGTTCGTGTCGAGCATGATGCCCGCCATCAGTACATCCGCTTCATACCGAGAAAGAGATTTCTTGCCGAGCCGGTACTGGAGGATCTCTGTGACCAGCTCTGAAGCTGATGACGCATAGGATTCCAGATAGGAAAGACTCGGATTCGTGAAGACGTCCTCCGCCTTTCTGTGATGGTCGATGATCGCGAGGCGGTCTACATTGTCGATCAGCTCGGCTGACTCGACCAGCATACGCCTGTGGGTATCCACCACAACTGCAAGGGAATTTTTTTCGATGAGGCTAAGCGCCCGTTCGCCTGTAACGAACTCATACTCCCCTGTTTTTTTCGCATCTGAAACCATATCGATCATGGTCTCGTTGTATTCGCTGAGCAGAATGTAAGCATCCTTGCCGACGGATTTCGCCAGCCGCGCGATGCCGATGGCTGCGCCGAAGCTGTCCATGTCCGGATTCTTATGTCCCATGACAAAGATCCTCGAAGACTGTTCCATGAGGGTCGTCAGGGCGTGTCCGATGATACGGGATTTGCCTTTGTTGCTCTTCTCCACGCTCTGTGTGCTTCCGCCGTAATACTCGAAGCTGCTGCCGTCCTTGACAACGGCCTGATCGCCGCCGCGTCCGAGGGCCATATCAAGCGCTTCCTGGGCGAAGTCGTCCAGTTCCACCAGGCTGTCCCCGCCAATTCCCACGCCGATGCTGAGCGTCACCGGGAAGTCCGCGTTCGACTCGATTCCTCTGGCTCTGTCGAGGATCGGGAACCGCTCTTCAACGAGTTTTTCATAACTGCGATTTGTGATGACCAGTTCATACAGATTCTCCTTGTACCGTACGATCATGGCGCCCATTTCCGCAGCCCAGTCCCGCAGAAGCCGGTCGATGCTCGCGGTGATCCCGCTCTCGTTTCCGTCGTTGCTGGCTGTCAGCTCATCGAAATTATCAACATTGACCAGCATCATATAGACCCGTTCGTCGTTGTACTTCTTCAGCAGTTCTTCGTAATCTGTGATGTCCGTGAAGTGCAGGATCAGGGACGCCCCCTCGTGTGATCCGTCCTCCCCTTCTCCGCCGAGGAAGCAGCATCCGATCCGGAACGTCTTCTCATTCCTCTTGACAAACAGCGGCGTTTCCTCCTCCGCTGCTTTCACAAGCTCCGGCATCCTGATTCCGGTAAGAACGTATACATCCTGATCGATGATCCCGTCATACTTGAACACTTCTGCGATCTTTCTGCTGGCTCTCGTCACCTTGCCCTGGGCGTTCACGATGCACATGGGCAAGGGTGAATAGTAGGCCAGCAGCCGTTCGATTCGTCCTACGTACATTTAACTCTCCTAAAAATGCGCACAATAAGGCATATTATCGTAACGTATATTATAGCAAAAGCAACGCAGCAATGCAAAACCCCCAGATTCTGAAAATACTGTAAGGTCCGGAGCCTGTTTCTGAACCTGATCCAATAAAATAAGGGGCGGTTTCCCGCTCCTTCTGCTGCTGCGGTTACTTGGATTTTGTGACGTGCACCTGCTCTGTCAGCTCTTTGATCTTATCATCGTATTGGCTGAGGTCGTC
>CAMOXP010000022.1 GCA_946629205.1 uncultured Bacillota bacterium | reverse complement strand
CGTTGCTGACCTGCGCGACCGTGTTGCCGATGAATCCGTTGTCCTTCTTGCCGTCATTGGAAGTGATGACATAGAGTCCGTAGCCGATCTTGAACAGAGCGCTCGGATCGATTTTCTTGTCTTCTTCCGCTACGTCAGGCTTGATGTAATCCGCCGCCAGTTCTGCTGCCAGCGCCTTGATCTGCTCCTTGTTCTCCTCGTTCATAGCGGAGAGAATCGTGACCTGATTCTTCGCGAATGTGATGTCCTTGCTCTTCTCGAACATGCCCTTCATGACCTTGGCTGCGGTCGGAGCCCAGGAACCGTTCTCGATGAACGCGACGGTCTTCTTCTGGAACGCTCTCTCGGTCAGGTGATCGATGAACTGGCGCATGAACGGGAAGATGTCTGAATTGTATGTGGTGGTCGCCAGGACCAGTTTGTCGTATCTGAATGCGTCTTCTACTGCTTCTGCCCAGTCGTCTCTCGCCAGGTCTGTGATCTCGACAGTCGGAACGCCGAGCGCAACCAGCTCGTCGCGGAGCATCTCAGCGGCAGCCTTGGTGTGGCCGTATACAGATGTGTAGGCGATGAAGATGCCGTCGCTTTCTGCCAGGTAGCTGGACCATGTGTCATACAGTCCGATATAGTATCCCAGATTCTCTTCGAGCATCGGTCCGTGGAGCGGCAGAATCTTTTCGATTTCCAGTGCGGCAGCCTTCTTCAGAACAGTCTGCACCTGCGCGCCGTACTTGCCGACGATGCCGAAGTAATATCTTCTTGCTTCGCACGCCCAGTCTTCGTCTACGTCCAGTGCGCCGAACTTGCCGAAGCCGTCTGCGGAGAAGAGGATCTTCTCGGCAGGATCATATGTCATCATAACTTCCGGCCAGTGTACCATCGGTGCAAAGACAAAGTTCAGTTCATGTCCGCCCAGATCCAGCTTATCGCCGTTCTCCACTTCCAGAACGTTCTTCATTTCCAGTTCCGGGAAGAACTGACCGATCATCTTGAACGTCTTCTTGTTTCCAACGACTGTGGCGTCCGGATACTTCTCAACAAACGCCTGGATGGATGCGGAGTGGTCCGGCTCCATGTGCTGGACAACCAGATAATCCGGCTTAGATTCCTTGAGCGCAGCTTCAATGTTCTGCAGCCATTCGCCCGTCTTTCTCTGATCGATCGTATCCATAATCGCGATCTTCTCGCCTACAACCGCGTAGGAATTATACGCCATGCCGTTCGGTACGATGTACTGGCCCTCAAACAGGTCGATATCGTGATCATTCGCGCCGATATAGATGATGCTGTCTGTAATATTTCTGTTCATGCAGGATTCTCCTTTTTATTATTATGCTTCCTTAATACATTAACTGCCTCTTATGTTCTGCACGGTCTCTCCTTGTGCTCACGTGTGCCACGCCTTGTCTCCGCGTGTGCCATGCCCGCGGCTCCGAGTGTGTCATGCCCGCGGCTCCGAGTGTTCGGTTGCATAGCCCCGCGCATGCCACGCCCGCGGCGGATTCCGTACAAGGAGTATTATACTACAAAACCTCCCGCGCTGAAAAGATTGATTCTGCAAAGATTACGGGAAAGGTGCTGCGAATACTACGGGAATGGTTGTTGCAGGGTTTGCGGAGGTTGGGAAATGCGGAGTTGACAGAAGTGCACACCGGCATTCACCTCGTGCAACCAGGCAACCAATACCAAAGTACAAACGGCAAAGGTCGGACCCGTTGATATTTCGTGGATCATTTGTACTTTCGTGCCAGCCGGATCGACAAAGTACAAAAGCCAGGCGCCGAAACCGCTGATACTTCGTAGTTCATTTGTACTTTCGTGCCGGCCGGGTCGGCAAAGTGCAAAAGCCAAGCGCCAGAACCGCTGATACTTCGTAGATCATTTGTACTTTTGGCTGAAGGAGTCGATTCAGAGAAGGATTAGTCTACCTTGAGTTGCAACAGACTAGCAACTTCAGTCCTTCAACCAACTGCAAAACGTAGTATCAAGGGTCTCGGGCGTCAGCTGTTGGTTACGGGCGAGCTATAGGCCGTCCTCAACCAACGGCCAGACGTAGTATCAAGGGTCTCGGGCGTCAGCTGTTGGTTACGGGCGAGCTATAGGCCGTCCTCAACCAACTGCCAAACGTAGTATCAAGGGCTGCGGGCGTCAGCTGTTGGTTACGGGCGAGTTGTAGGCCGTCCTCAACCAACGGCCAGACGTAGTATCAAGGGCTGCGGGCGTCAGCTGTTGGTTACGGGCGAGCTGTAGGCCGTTCTCAACCAACGGCCAGACGTAGTATCAAGGGCTGCGGGCGTCAACAGTTGGTTTCGAATTGTTCTTGACAACTATCCGGAAGTAGTCTATACTGCACATGGTTAGTTATGGCTAACTTCCGCACCCCATCCACCCTCAAAGGGTGTTTATTTTAGAAACGCAGTTAGTTATAACTAACCCGATAAGACATTCGGAAGCCCGGACTTACCGGATACAAGAGTACAGGAGTACAAGAGTACAAGAGTATAAAAGTACAGGAGCATAGGTATAAATATGTCTGAAGATTTGATTGTAAGACACTGCGCGCCGACTTTGGCGGGGCTGAAAACAGGAAATATGTTTACGGCAACTTTTGCAAGTAAAACGCAGCTCGATTCTGAAGTGCAGCACCTGAATCAGATCCTGGCGGATAAAGGACTCAGGGTCACAGTGCTCAGGATCGCCTGCCACGCAATCCAAAACAAAAGCAGCAGTCAAAGCCAAAACAAAAGCAGCCGCAAGACCAGCATCAAAACCAGCTGTAAGCACCGCGGCACCCACTGCGGCAAAGGCTGCATCCGGGCTTTGATCTATATCTACCGCCCGGGCAGGCTCCAAAGCGATCTGGATGCAGAAGAAGCCAAAGATATTTTGCTGCGCTTCGGATATGAGGAGTCCAGTCTGGATGGATGCATCAGCAGACTGGCGGACAGGATCTATGAGTGCGATGAGTTTCCGCACGAGGTCGGGCTTTTTCTCGGATATCCTCCGGAAGACGTGAAAGGATTTATTGACCTCGGAGGTAGAAACAGCAAAGCCAGCGGCTATTGGAAGGTGTACGGTGACGTTGACCGCGCGCAAAAGCAATTCGAACGGTTCAGCAAATGCACGGGCGTATATCTCGAATGTCTGGGACGTGGACTGCCGATCACAAAACTGGCGGTCAACACGAAAGTTACTGCTTAAATTATTACTGCTTAATTAAGAAAGCTACTGCTTAGAAACTGCGGAATGCAGAACGGAGGTAAGAAATGAGTAAAGTTGCTGTAGTTTATTGGAGTATGACAGGAAATACAGAAGCAATGGCGAACGCTGTTGCGGAAGGCGCATTGGCAGCCGGCGCAGAAGTCGATCTTCTCACGGCGGCGGATTTTGGAGCAGACAGGTTAAATGACTATGATGCGGTCGGATTCGGCTGCCCTGCAATGGGAGATGAAGTCCTGGAGGAGGATGAATTCGATCCGATGTTCACGGCGTGCGAAGGATCCCTCAGCGGCAAAAAAATCGCGCTGTTTGGCTCCTATGACTGGGGTGACGGAGAATGGATGCGCATCTGGGAAGGACGCTGCAAAACAGCCGGCGCAAACCTTGCCTGCGATTTCGTGATCTGCCACTTGGAACCGGATGAAGATGGCAAAGAGGCCTGCCGGAAGCTGGGCGCTGCCCTGGCGTGACCCCATCGCACGAAATCCTGCACGCGATTCGGAATGAACGGATCCGAAAGTGCATCTAAAAACGTATCTAAAATTGTATAGATTTTGCATTTTCAGTCTTGACTTTTACAAACCAAAGCGTTAGTATTGTCATCGTATTCAAATAATCTTTTTCTGCCATGACGGGAACAAATCGAAATACGACGTCTTAACAGAGAGCGGTCATTTGGTGAAAGGCCGCAGGCGCGCTTCGGTGTCTCACCCCCGAGCGGAAGCTTAAAATGAGCGGCCTGTCCCTCTGGTTGATGGACCTGATACAGGCAAGAAGAGTGGTACCGCGGAATCATACTGTTTATGCAGTTTTTCGTCTCTTTACAATCTATGATTGCTGAAGAGACGTTTTTTTATATCGAAACGTCTTCAGCAGTCGCTCATTTGCAAAAGCAAAAAAACAAACGAAAGGAAGAAAAGAAAATGGCGACTAAAAAGGCAACAATGGTGAATCACACTAAGTACAGGCCGGGCTATTACCCGCCTCCCCAGGAGAGTTTCGAGTGGGTCTCACGAGATCACGTAACAAAAGCACCCCGATGGTGCAGCGTAGACTTGCGGGACGGCAATCAGGCACTGATCGAACCGATGACACTGCAGGAGAAACTGGATATGTTCAAGTTCCTCTGCCGCATTGGGTTCAAAGAGATCGAGGTCGGCTTCCCGGCTGCATCCGATACAGAATATGAATTCATCCGCAGGCTGGTCAAAGACAATCTGATCCCCGACGATGTGGTGATCCAGGTTCTGACCCAGTCGAGACGGCACATCATAGAGAAGACTTTCGAAGCCCTAAATGGCGTGAAGCACGCGGTCGTGCATCTTTACAACTCTGTGTCCTACGCCCAGCGCCAGCAGGTGTTCCGGGCGTCGCAGGATGAAGTCAAGAAGATCGCAACGGACGGCGCCAAGCTGATCAAAGAGATCGCGATGCACCATCCTGACACGCACTACCAGTACGAGTATTCACCGGAAAGTTTCACCGGCACGGAGATGGAATACGCGCTGGATGTCTGCAACGCAGTCATCGATATCTGGGAGCCGACGCCGGACAACAAGGTCATCATCAACTTACCGGCGACGGTTGAAATGTCCATGCCCCATGTATTTGCCAATCAGGTGGAATATATGAGCAAAAACCTCCACAACAGAGAAAGCGTCTGCATCTCCCTGCACCCCCACAATGACAGGGGCACGGCGGTAGCAGCTGCGGAACTGGGACTTTTGGCAGGCGGCGACCGAATCGAAGGCACCCTCTTCGGCAACGGCGAACGCACGGGCAATGTGGATGTCGTCACGCTGGCTATGAACATGTTCAGCCACGGCGTAGACCCTGAATTGGATTTCACCCATATGCCGGACATCGTCGGAGCATACGAGCATTTCACCGGTCTGGAGGTCAGCCCGCGTCATCCGTACAGCGGCTCTCTTGTCTTTGCAGCGTTCTCTGGCTCGCACCAGGACGCCATCGCCAAAGGCATGAACTGGCGTGAGGAAACAGATCCGTCCCGCTGGACGGTACCGTACCTGCCCATCGATCCCCATGATGTGGGCCGCAAATACGACGGCAATGTCATCCGGATCAACAGCCAGTCCGGCAAGGGCGGTGTCGCTTACCTGATCAAGCGCGATCACGGTTTCGATATCCCGCAGCTGATGCGGCCTGAAGTCGGCTACATGATGAAGGGCATCTCGGACAGGCGCGGTGAAGAACTCTCTGCTGATGAGATCTTCGAGATCTTCAGCAATGAGTACGTCAACTATTTCGATCCGCTGGATATCACCCACGCCCGCTTCAGCCACCTGGATACAACAAAAACAAAAGGCGACGACGCCTACAGCGTGGACATGCGTGTCGAACTCAACAATGAGATCTACTATCTGAAGGCTACCGGAAACGGTCGTCTGGACGCGGTCAGCAACGCACTGCGGAAGACAGAATACAACTTCAGCAACTACGAGTTCATCACTTATTCGGAGCACGCCATCAGCGCGGACTCAAATTCCATGGCCGCGGCGTACATCTGCATCGCCGACAAGAACGGCAATGAATACTGGGGCGTCGGTACACAGGCTGACATCATCCTGGCCTCAGTCAACGCTCTGGTCAGCGCACTGAACCGGATGAACAAAAACACGCACTTCCTGGATGAGGATCATGCAAAAGCAGAAGAAGCAAAAGCAGTATAGAAAGGATACAATAAACAATGGGAATGACAATGACACAGAAGATACTGGCCGCCCACGCGGGACTGGATCAGGTCACAGCGGGGCAGCTCATCAACGCCCGTCTGGACATGACCCTGGCCAACGATATCACGGGACCGGTATCGATCAATGAATTCGACGGAGCAGGCTTTGACAGCGTATTCGACAAAAGCCGCATCTCTCTCGTCATGGACCACTTCACACCGAACAAAGACATCAAGAGCGCAGAGCAGTGCAAAAAATGCCGCGCCTTCGCGAAGCGGTTCGACATCGACAACTTCTATGATGTTGGCGATATGGGCATCGAGCACGCCCTCCTTCCGGAGAAGGGTCTGGTCGTGCCGGGCGATGTGGTGATCGGCGCAGACTCTCACACCTGCACCTACGGAGCGCTGGGGGCCTTTTCGACGGGCGTGGGTTCCACGGACCTGGCAGCAGGCATGGCTACGGGGCAGGCCTGGTTCAAGGTACCTGAAGCGCTGCGGTTCAACCTGACCGGCGCTCTGCAGGAAGGTGTCAGCGGCAAGGACGTGATTCTGCACATCATTGGGATGATCGGCGTGGACGGCGCTCTGTACCGCTCCATGGAATTCACCGGACCGGGCGCCAGTTCCCTCTCCATGGATGACCGGCTCTGCATCTGCAACATGGCCATCGAAGCCGGCGGGAAGAACGGCATCTTCCCGGTGGACGAAGTGACGAAAGCATTTGTTGAGGAGCGTACCGACCGTGACTATACTGCTTTTGCGGCAGATGAGGACGCGGAGTATGTCGCTGTGTATGATATCGATCTGTCCGCCATCCGTCCGACGGTCGCCTTCCCGCACCTGCCGGAGAACACGAAGACCATCGACGAGGTTGACGACATCCCTATCGACCAGGTCGTAATCGGTTCCTGCACCAACGGCCGCCTCTCGGACATGAAAGCAGCGGCGGAGATTCTGGCAGGAAAACACATCGCGCCGGGCGTAAGGGGCATCATCATCCCTGCGACACAGCAGATCTACAAAGACTGCATCAAGGCAGGATACATTGATATCTTCATCGACGCGGGATGCGTGGTCTCAACGCCGACCTGCGGACCGTGCCTCGGCGGACATATGGGCATTCTCGCCAGCGGCGAACGCTGCGTGGCAACGACCAACCGGAATTTCGTCGGACGCATGGGCGCGGTCGATTCGGAAATCTATCTGGCAAGCCCGCAGGTTGCCGCAGCATCCGCACTCGCAGGCCGCATCGCAGGACCGGAAAGGAAGTGATTGATATGAAAGCAAACGGAACAGTACATAAATACGGAAACAACATCGACACGGACGTCATCATCCCTGCCCGCTACCTGAACACGCAGGACCATGCGGAGCTGGCGTCCCACTGCATGGTGGATATCGACGCTGACTTTGTCGGCCGTGTGAAGGAAGGCGATATCATGGTCGGCGGCGAGAACTTCGGCTGCGGCTCTTCCCGGGAGCATGCTCCCATCGCCATCAAAGCATCCGGCATCAGCTGTGTCATCGCGGCAACCTTTGCCCGCATCTTCTACCGCAACGCCATCAACATCGGACTGCCGATTCTGGAATGTCCTGAAGCAAGCAAAGGCATCGAAGCCGGGGATGAGGTCGCGGTGGATTTTGATTCCGGCGTGATCACGAACGTGACCAAAGGCGAGACCTACCAGGCCCAGCCCTTCCCTCCGTTTATACAGGAAATCATCCGCAGCGGCGGACTGATGAATTCGATCAAAGGAGGGAAATAATGGAGTATAATATCGCAGTCATCAGGGGCGACGGGATCGGCCCCGAAGTCATCGCAGAAGCAACCAAAGTGCTGGACGCAACCGGCGCCCGGTTCGGACATACCTTCAACTACAACTACGTGCTGGCCGGCGGCGAAGCCATCGACGAAACCGGCCGCTGCCTGCCACCGGAAACCGTTGCGACGGCAAAAGCATCCGACGCAGTCCTGCTCGGCGCAGTGGGCGGCCCTAAGTGGGACACCCTGCCCGGCGACGAACGCCCGGAGCGGGCTCTTCTGGGACTTCGCAAAGAACTTGGCCTGTTCGCCAATCTGCGCCCGGCCATGGTCTTTGATGAGTTGGCGGAAGCGTCACCGCTCAAGCCGGAACTCATAGACGGCGGATTGGACATCGTCGTCGTCCGTGAACTGACCGGCGGGATCTATTTCGGCGAAAAAGGATTCAAGGATACGGAAATGGGACCGGCAGCCTATGATGTGGAGCTGTATTCTGAAGAAGAAGTGCGCCGCATCGCCCGCGTTGCTTTCGATATGGCTATGAAGCGCAATAAGCGTGTGACAAGCATCGACAAAGCCAACGTTCTCGAAAGTTCGCGCCTCTGGCGCCGCGTCGTCACGGAGGTTTCTGCAGAGTATCCGGAAGTCGAACTCGACCACATGTATGTGGACAACGGCGCTATGCAGCTGGTCAGAAACCCGAAGCACTTCGACGTCATCGTGACGAGCAATATCTTCGGCGACATCCTCTCCGATGAGGCCAGCCAGATCACCGGTTCCATCGGCATGCTGCCGTCAGCAAGTCTGACGAACGGAAACTTCGGTATGTACGAGCCGGTCCATGGGTCCGCCCCGGATATCGCCGGCACCGGCAAAGCCAATCCGCTGGCTACGATCCTTTCTGCAGGCATGATGCTCCGGTATACCCTCGGGCTCACCGAAGAAGCGGACGCCATTGACAGTGCTGTCAGGAAGTTCCTGAACGCCGGCTACAGGACCGCAGACATCTATACGCCCGGCACCGTGTCGCTGACAACAACCGAGACCGGCGACAAAGTCGCGTCGTTTATCTGATGGCTCGATCATAGTATCGATCATATAATAGAGACAGCTCCGGAATCCCTCCCGGAGCTGTCTTGTTTATATACTCTTGGTCGCTTCCCGCAGCCATTCCCGCTCTGCATCGCTTAGATACGGAGCGATTTTCTGATACACCGTTTCGTGATATGCATTCAGGTAATCGATCTCATCCTGCTGCATCTGCTGCGGTATGATGCCTTCCAGGTCGAACGGCACAAGTGTCACTTCCTCGAACTGCAGGAACTCGCCGTAATCTGTTATACCCGCCGGGACGGTCAAGAGCAGGCTCTCGTGGCGGATCCCGAATGCCCTCTCCTCGTAATAGCCCGGCTCATCGGATGTGAGCATACCGACTTCAAATGGCGGCATAGGAGGAGTTATCGTCCCGGTCTTCCAGCGGAACGCATTCGGATCCTCGTGGACGTTAAGATAATGCCCGACACCGTGGCCGGTGCCATGACCGTAATCCAGTCCCATTTGCCATAGCGGCTGCCGCGCCAGATAATCCAGATTGGCGCCGTTGAGGCCCTTCGGGAATACGGCCCGGGCGAGATCGATGTGGCCGCACAGGACAGCGGTGAAAAGAGTCCGTTCCTTATCGGTCAAAGGGCCCAATGCAATGGTTCGCGTGATATCTGTCGTTCCGTCCAGATACTGCCCGCCGGAATCGATGAGTACGAACCCACGCGGCTTGAGGCGAACGTCGCTTTCCGGTGTGGCGGAGTAATGGACGATGGCGGCGTGAGGACCATATCCCACGATCGCCTCGAAACTGTCGCCTATGAACAGTTCCTGTTCCGATCGGAACGCAAAGAGCTTCTCAGCCGCTGAGATTTCTGTGACCGCCTCGCCCGCGCTGACAGCCTTTTTCAGCCAGTACAGAAACCTGCACATGGCAACGCCATCTTTCAGATGGGCGGAATGGATCCCTTCCATTTCCACTGCATTCTTGACAGCCTTTTTCTGCATCACCGGGCTGTACTTGCTGATGATGTTCAGATCACCAGGCAGCGCCTGCACGATGCGCTCGCTGCAGGTCTCACGGTCCAGCATGACAGATGCCGCATCGATCTGCGTCAGGTCCTCATAGAACTGCGCATACGGCAGCAATGTGACGCCGGCTGCACGCAATGCATCTGCTGCAGCGTCGCTGATTGCCAAGGGTTCCACATACAGGCTGACCACTTCTGGCGTCACGATCACAAAAGAGAAAAATACAGGGTTGCACTGGACATCGCTTCCGCGCAGATTCATGAGCCACGCGATGTCGCTGAGTGAGGATAAGATCAGCAGATCCGCGCCGGCACTCTGCATTTCTGCCCGGACAATTCCCAGTTTCTCTTCACGGGATACACCTGCATACTCCATCGGATACTCGACGATTTCATGGCAATCCGCTTCCGGACGGTCTGCCCAAATCTCACCAACCAGATCAAGGTCTGTGCGCAGGTCGAGCTTGCAGGCAGCCGCTTCCCCGCGCAGCTTGTCCGCCCAGGCGAAGCTGACCAATCGCCCGTCGAAAGCGATCGTAGCACCGACAGGAAGCTTTTGCATCAGATAATCCGTTATACTCACGGTGTCCGGAAGACCCTGCTTATACAGCGTCACGCCGCTTCCCGCAAGCTGATCTGCCGCCTGCAGGAAGTAACGACTGTCCGTCCAAAGCCCGGCGTCATCCGCCGTGATGACGGCCGTGCCCGCCGAGCCTGTGAACCCGGTGATGAATTCCCTTGTTTTATAGTGATCGCTGATGTACTCCGACATGTGCGGATCACCTGTCGGAACGATGCAGGCATCGACTGCCTTTGCATGCATAAGATCCCGGAGGGCCGCGATACGTTCGGATACAGGATGCTGTAACGTGACTTTGTTCATAAACTGCTCCATACTCTAACAAAAACTCAACAGCTCCGGAATCACCCCTCCGGAGCTGTCAAAGTGTTCTCATTGTGTTGATCAACCAACCTTCTCGAACATGTCCTTGCCTACGCCGCAAACCGGGCATTCCCAGTCATCAGGCAGTTCTTCGAACGGTGTTCCCGGAGCGATGCCGTGATCCGGATCGCCTTCTGCAGGATCATAAACATGTCCGCATGGTCCGCATTCATACTTATCCATAATGTGTGCTCCTTTCTTAACATTGCTATAATCAGATTATAGTATCTTCGTTATCAAATCGCAATACAAACCCTGCATCGGCAGAATGTGTCAAAAGAACCGTCCCTTTGACACATTTTACAGGGTCGGTGTCCAGTAGTACTCGCCGTAGATATCGGTGAATCTGTAGGTGATGACGGACTTGGTCTGCTCCAGATCTTTGTTGGTGATGGTGATGGAATCCGGGTCTTCCACCTTCATCTCACCGATTTCATAGGTGGTCATATCGCCGCCTTCGATCGGGTAGAAGTCACAGGTGAAGGTGAGCTTGTCGCCTTTCTTGAGTTCTGTATCGATCTTGGCTTCCGCCTCTGTTACATCCTTATCGTATTCGTACTGCACGCCGGAAACGTATCCCTGCTCATTGTTATTGTCGAAGGTGAGCAGCAATTTGGCCGGTTCGCCGTTGAGCAGTACCGGCACATAGCCTGTAATGCTGTACTCGTCGTTGCCCTTTTCCAGGGTCTCTGTATGGTAGTAAGCTACGGTGTTCCCGTTCAGGGCAAGCCATGAGTTCTCTTCGTTCGGAATCATATTGCCGTCCGAGTCAAAGTCAAAGACATTGTCGAGGCCTAGATCCAAATAGCCGTTGCTTACCTTGTACAGCAGGGACTTGTCTGCCGTGTTTACCAGCGACCACTGTCCTTCGGACATCTTGATGCATTTCTGTCCGCTGTTGTTTTCCTGCCATACGAGATTGTTTTTGTCGAGGCAGTTCTTCGCGACGTAGCCTGCTGCTTCCACAGGTTCAAGTCCGCCGTCGACCAGGAAGCTCGAGTTGCTGTCATCCAGTCCTTCGATGTTGGCTCTGCTGACGCTTCTCCCGGAGAAGAGAGACTGGATCAGCTGGTTCATGGCTTCGCCGGACATGTTGCTTCCGCTTCCCGGATTTCCGTATCCGAAGATGGATTCGATCGGTGAGCTCGTGCCGCCGCCGATTGCCTGTCCGCTGCACTGCATCTGCGCGAACATCCTGATGCAGCTGGTGTAACTCTTATCCATGCCGATCTCGTTATAGGTCTTTGACATGGAATCGACATTGCTCACCCTCTTATACGGGAAGTAGATCGAAAGTCCGTACGCATTGGCGACGTTCGGCGATGTTCTGTTGTATTTGACCGCGCTGAGCAACGCGTCCGCCAGGCCCTTCGCTTCCTTCGTGTTCAGTCTCTGTGCGAAGTTTACGAAGTCCACCTGATCGATGGCTGTGCTTGCGGCGAATTCTTTCGCTCCGCTTCTGGCCGTGGCAATCGTCTTATAGTCGCCGTTCTTGATAAGTCCCTGAGAATTTGTTGCAAAAGCATTCAGATCGTCGGGGATCGTCTGGCTGAGTTCCGCCAGGTCGACTACAGACAGTGTCGTCTGCTGGTTGCCCCTGATCTTCGCGCTGGATGTGGTGTAGTCATCCACGATATTCTTTCCGACTTCCAGTGTCGGCATGGATGTATTATTCGAAAGCGCCGTCAGCCAGTCTGTGTAGTACCATCCCTTGCCCGGCTCTGTCTCCTCACTGCTGATGAGGTAGTCCGCACGGTCACTCAGCATCAGCGCTGTCTCTGTCGTTGCCATGAGACAGGCGTCAAATCCAATGAAATCGAATTTCACATTGGAGTTCTTCAGTGCCTGATCGATCCGTTCCAAAGACATGGACCTTGGATAGGCATTTTTCTGGTCGTATCCGTATCCGCTGACTGAGCCGCCGCCGTGATCCCAGAGAATCAGCATATTTCTGTTCGCCGGGAAGTTTTTCGCAGTCCACTGGATAAAGCTCCGCAAGGTTGCCGGGTCTGTCATGGCGCCGTTGCCGGCGTTGTTCACAAGACACTTGAGCTTGCCATTGGTGATCTTGTAGACCTGATTGACCTGGCTGCTGATGACATTGTTTCTCCACTGCTTGCATCCGCCGGTGAAGACGATCAGATTCACCTTATCCGACACATTCGCGTTCAGCATCTCCTGCAGATCGGATGTTCCCATGCCTGCGTTGGACTCCAGGTCCGTACCGCACATGTAGACCATGATGGTCACGGTGTCTTT
>CAMOXP010000021.1 GCA_946629205.1 uncultured Bacillota bacterium | reverse complement strand
GGCAGACAGATCATCGTTGCTGCCAAGGCAGGAGGAGACCCTGAGTACAACGCGACGCTGAGAGTCGCCATCGAAAAGGCGAAAGCCATCGGCATGCCGAACGATAACATAAAAAGAGCTATCAAGAAAGGTACAGGAGAGCTTGAGGGCGAATCCTATACAGAACTGAGTTTTGAAGGTTATGGTATTGGCGGCGTCGCTGTCATCGTGGAAGCGCTGACAGACAATACCAACAGAACAACATCTGCAGTCAGATCCACATTTGACAAGCACGGCGGAAATCTGGGAACCAAAGGATGCGTGTCCTACATGTTTGCACGTAAGGGCGTCATCATCATCGAGAAGACTGATGAAATCGATGAGGATGAGCTGATGATGGTAGCTCTGGATGCAGGTGCTGACGATATGGTCGTCAATGACGACAGTTTTGAGATCCTGACGGAGCCATCTGCTTATACGGATGTGCACGGTGCGCTGACAGACGCCGGTTATGAGTTCGTTTCATCCGAAATCGAGTATGTTCCGTCCATGGAAGCTGCTCCGAAGGACGAGAAGGATCTGAAAAAACTCAAGAAGATGATCGACATCCTGGAAGACAATGACGATGTGCAGCAGGTACATCATAACTGCAGTGTAGATCTCGAAGGCATAGAGTAACACCGGTTTGCCTGTCTGAAAGAGGCAGAGCAGATCAATACAATTGCAAATAATCCTGAAGTGTGCGTCGGGGGAACTATAATTCAACCTACATCATCACATAGGGAATCCGGGTCCGTCTGAAATATGCCAGGCCTGCTTGACAGGAAGGCAGAAAGCAGAGGCAGGATACCCACCTAACATTCGTTAGGGCGTGAATTATAACCCTGACGGCATGTCGGGATTATTGTTTCGTTAATTAGTTTTTGCTATAGTCCGTTATTTTTGACGTGAGAGGATTTTTGAGAGGGAGAAAATGAGGAGACACATTAGTTTACTAGTAGCAGCGGTCATGGTTCTTACGTTGATCTATACACCGGCAGGGCTTGTATATGGTGCCGAGGAAGATGGACCGCAGACAGACAGCCCGGCTGCTGCGGCGCCGGCAGAAGAGCCGGAAGCCGTACTGACGGAAGAACCGACTGAGGAGCCGGAAGTCGAACAGTCGGAAGAACCTACGGAAGAACCGACGGAAGATGCAGCCAAAGAAACAACCGGTAGTGATACCGGTGAGCTAAAAGAGAGTGTCAATGCAGTGGCAAATGACGGCGCTCAAGTCGAGGGACAGAAAGTTGATCTTGCGGATGATGGTTCTAGTACGGGAGATACGGGAGAAACGCCACAGGAGATCGGTGAGATTCAGAATCTGACTGTAACAGATCAGACTGATAAATCGATTGCCATAAAATGGGATGCATATACAGACACTGAAAGCGATCCGGCAGTTAGTGCAGATAGTTATAAAGTTTTCCTTGGTAATAAAGATCTGTTTCCTGACGGTTTTGCGGAAACAACAAAAACGATTACAGGTCTGAATCCGAAAACGGACTACACATTCAAGGTTGAGGCTTACAAATTGGATGAGGAAGGTAAGACGGTTCCTATTGCCACAGGAACCATCAGTTCCTATACGTACCCGGCTGTACCTGCTGCACCAAAGACCCTGACTGCGAAGAAGTCTTTCCCGAACTATGTGATCAGCTGGACGAAGGATATAACAAAGGCAGGGTATCAGTTCCGGTATTCCACAAAGGCGGGAAAAGGGACCATAAATAATCTCGCTGCAGCAACCAACAGCCAGACCATCAAAAAACTGAAACATGGCAAAACCTATTACTTCCAGGTCAGAGTCAAAGATCAGTACAAAGACAGCCCGGTATTTTGGAGCAGCTGGAAGACGATTAAAGTCAAAGCTGCTACCACCGGCTGGAAGACAGTCATAAAAAAAGGCAAAAAAAACGGAAAGAAGTATTACTACGTAAATGGAGTGATGCAGAAAAACAAGGAATTCTGGCTCGGTAAGCTCAAATATTACGTCGATAAAAACGGCATCTGGCGCGGCGGCAGCAAGTACATGTGGAACAGATGCAAGAAGCAGACAAGCGGAACCGATACGATGCTCGTGACTTCCAGAAACAGACACACAGTATGCATCTTCAAGAAAGTCGACGGCACTTGGTGCTGCCAGTATGAATGGCTGTGTTCTGTAGGTAAGAAAGGAAGCAGAACGCCGCATGGAGCATTCTATGTAAGACACAAGAAAAAGAGCTTTGGAAAAGGTCATACTTGCTGGTATGCAACAAGATATCACAAAAAATATCCAAAGGCAGCGTTCCATTCCGTTCTTTATAAGAGAGGAAGCAAAACCAAGATCAAAGACGGAAGACTCGGCAAAGACGTTTCCAATGGATGTGTCAGACTGCAATTAAAGTGGGCGAAATGGATCTATGATAATGTGAAGAAGAAATCCAGAATATTAATTTACTAAATTAGAAACGAAACGGAGGAATGCGTACAGCATCCCTCCGTATGCTTATCTAGTTATGCTGTTAATTAACGTTAGGGCGTGAATTATAACCCTGACGGCATGTCGGGATTATTGTTTTTAAATAATTTTAAGGAGCATATGATTATGACGGCACTGACGCCCCGTGAAATCATGAAAAAACAATCGGATGGCTCTGTCGCAAAAGCAGAAGGCAGTATAGGGGAACTCTTCCTCCTTGCTATGATGGCAGGGGCATTTATTGCACTCGGTGCGCAGGGCTCTCTGATGGCATCCTTCAATCTGACATCCGATCCGTCCACCTTCGGTATCGGCAAGGTTGTTATGGGCGCCGTGTTTCCGGTGGGTCTGATGATGGTAGTGATCTGCGGAGCAGAATTGTTCACAGGCAATTGCCTCATGATCATCGGAACATTGGATAAGAAGATCCATTTGTCCGGACTGCTCCGTAACTGGGCAATCGTTTATCTCGGCAACCTGGCGGGATCTCTGATCATTGTGCTGGCCATCGCGTACAGCGGTTTATGGGATTCCGGCGAGGGACTGCTGGGCGCCGTCACCGTGAAGACAGCTGTAGGAAAGTGCAGCCTCAGCTTCGGAAGGGCCGTTGTACTTGGCATCTTCTGCAATTTCCTCGTCTGCCTGGCAGTCTGGATGGCCGCAGGTTCCCAGGAGACCATCGGCAAGATCTTTGCCATCTGGTTCTGCATCGGACTGTTTATCATATCCGGATTTGAACACAGCGTAGCCAATATGTATTTTATTCCGGCAGGTATGCTCGCAGCAGAAAACCAGTCCTATGTCGATCTGCTTGGGCTGGATACAGGTTCGCTTACCATGTATGGGTTTTTTATCAAGAATCTTCTGCCTGTAACGATAGGCAATATTATCGGAGGGTCATTCTTCGTAGGGGCGGTGTACCGCTGGTGCTACAAGTGATCCGATGACGCTCAGACACAGTGGAGGTACAGTATGTTTGGAAAGAAAAGCAAAGACGATATCCTTAAACCAAAATCACAGAAGACACCAAATCTGAAAAAACTGGAAGATCTGTATTACGCAGCAGAAGACGCGAGACAGCATGCGTACGCTCCATATTCGGATTTTAAGGTCGGTGCAGCGCTCCTCGTCAGACCGAACGAAGACTCCGTGATGCCGATCAATAAGATCTATACAGGAGTGAATATCGAGAATGGTTCCTACGGAGCCACACTCTGCGCAGAACGTGTTGCCTTTGCAAAGGCAATCTCTGCCGGCGTTTTGGAATACGATATCGGCCAGAACCCCTTTATCGCCATCGCTGTGTCAGCGGGAGAGGAAGAGGCTTTGCCATGCGGGATCTGCAGACAGTTCATGAGTGAATTTGCACCGGAGCTTATCGTTGTGACAAAGAGCGAAGGCCAGATCCGTATCCGTAACCTGGCGCAGCTTCTGCCGGAGAGTTTCCAGCTGAATAAAGAAGAGAAATTCGCCATTCAGGCAGAGATCGCGGCACAGGCCGCGGCCGGTCCGGAGGAAGCGGCAGAAGAACCGGCGGCTGAGGCCACGGAAGAGCCGACAGCTGAAATCGTTGAAGAACCGGATGCCGAAGCACCGGAAGAACCGGTGGAAGAAACTGCAGATGAGCCGGTTGCAGAAGCACCTGAGAAGACAGAGGAGTAGAACGGCGGACGAACTATGAAAAGAATCGCTTTGATTGATGGAAACAGTCTGATAAACAGAGCCTACTATGCCATGCGCAATCCGATGATCACGAAGGACGGCATTTATACTCACGGCATTTTCGGGTTCATCAATATGATGGACAAAATCAGAAAAGATTATGAGCCTGAGTATATGGCGATCGCTTTCGATCTGAAAGCGCCGACCTTCCGGCACGAACAGTATGATGAATACAAGGCGGGGCGCAGGAAGATGCCGCCGGAGCTGGCCATGGAGATCCCGATTCTGAAGGATATTCTGGACGCCATGAAGATCAGAAGGGTCGAAATGGAAGGATTCGAGGCAGATGACATCATCGGGACATTGGCCCGCATGAGTGAGGCGGAGGGACTGGAACCATTTGTCTTCACCGGCGACAGAGACCAGCTGCAGCTGGCAACGGATATTACAAAGATCGTATATACCAAGAGAGGCGTTTCGGATTTCGACCTGTATGATCATGATGCCTTTTGCGAGGCTTACGGGTTCACGCCGCTGCAGTTCATCGATTATAAAGGACTTGCAGGGGATTCCTCGGACAATATTCCGGGCATCCCGGGAGTCGGTGCCAAGACAGCTACAAAGCTCATCCAGCAGTTCGGCAGCGTGGAAGAGATCATCGCAAATTCGGACGATGTGAAACCCGCAGGTCTGCAGGCGAAAGTAAAGGACAACGCCCAGCAGGCCATGATGAGCAAGCGGCTGGCGACTATCATGACACAGGTTCCGCTGGATATCAGCATCGAGGACTGCCTGCTGCAGGAGCCGGATTACGATAAACTGATCGAGATCTATAAAAAACTGGAATTCAACCGTTTCCTGAGCCGGCTCAAGGTGAAACAGTCCGGCAGCGGAGACGATTCCGCTGTGGATATGGATTCTGCACGCGCAGAAGAGTCGGCCGACAGGCTCGACCGTGAAAGCATTACGAGGACTGTGATCACTGCTGCTTCGGAACTTGAAGGAATCCATATCGGCGGACCGGTTGTGATCAAGGCGTTCGGGGACAGCAATCATACCGATACGCCTCAAATCGACAGTATTGCCGTGCTCCATGAAAACAGATACCTGTTCGTGAAGCCCGGAGCATTTGACGGATTCGGGGAATGGCTGAAAAAGGAAATGGGGTCGGATGAACCGCCGCGTTTCACGGGCCACGATATCAAAGAAACCTACTATATGCTCATGTGCGTCTTCGGTTTGTCCGGATTTGAAACAGAGTTCGATACAGCTATCGCGCAGTATGTGCTTGATCCTGGCAGAAGCAGCTACAGTCTGTCTGCTTTAAGTAATGAATATCTCCATTCGAGTCTGGAAGAAGAAAAGGATTTTGTCGCTTCCAACGCTCAGATCGATATGTTCTCGGACAATCTTTCTGCCTATGACGATTACGGGTTCAATTACTGCGTGACGATCCACGATCTGAAAGGACGCCAGAAGGCCGAAATCAGTGCACAGAAGCTGGATAATGTCCTTTATGATGTGGAACTCCCATTGATTGAGGTATTGGCGCATATGGAAAAAGAGGGCTTCCGGACTGACAGAGAGTTTTTGGCTCAGTTCGGAGAAAATCTGACCGGTGAGATCGATCGTCTGGCCGCCGGCATCCATGAGATGGCCGGGGAGGAGTTCAACATCAACTCTACGC
Organism: uncultured Bacillota bacterium; assembly: GCA_946629205.1. Classification (GTDB taxonomy): domain Bacteria; phylum Bacillota; class Clostridia; order Peptostreptococcales; family Anaerovoracaceae; genus Lentihominibacter. The sequence goes on along the minus strand of CAMOXP010000021.1, from coordinate 7,273 downwards.
AGCAGCTGGGAGATATACTCTTCGAGAAACTGGAACTGAAGCACGGCAAAAAAACTAAGAAAGGATATTCGACCAGCGCTGAGGTGCTGGAGAAAATCAGAAACGATCACCCGATTGTTCCCGCGATTCTCGAGTACCGGTCCTTGACCAAACTGAAGAGCACGTATGTGGATGGACTCATTCCACTGATCGGAACGGACGGCAAGATCCACGCCCACTTCCAACAGACAGTTGCTGCTACGGGCAGGCTCAGCTGCACCGAGCCGAATCTGCAGAATATCCCGATCCGGCAGGAACTGGGCAGACAGCTCAGAAAAGCTTTTGTCCCTGAAACAGAGGAGTGCCTTCTTATCGGCGCCGATTATTCCCAAATCGAGCTTCGGGTCCTGGCTCATATGTCCGGTGACGAAGCGCTTATCGACGCCTTCAACAGGGGCGAAGACATCCACCGGGCAACGGCTGCCAACGTGCTGGGTATACCGGAAGATGAAATCACACCGGCGGAACGAAGCCGCGCAAAGGCAGTCAACTTCGGCGTGATCTACGGCATGAGCGCCTTCGGCCTTTCAGGAGAGTTGGACATCACCCGCAAGGAAGCGGATGAATACATCAAGGCGTATTTCGACAAGCACCAGCAAGTCAGGAAGTTCATGGATGACGCGGTTGCTTTTGCAAAAGCAGAAGGATATGTGACTACGCTTCTGGGAAGGAAACGCTACATCAAGGAAATCAACGCGCCGAATTACATGGTGCGGCAGATCGGTGAGCGCCTGGCGATGAACTCGCCGATCCAGGGCAGCGCCGCGGACATCATCAAGATCGCGATGATCAAAGTACACGACGCTCTTACGGAAGCCGGACTGAAATCGAAACTGATACTGCAGATACACGATGAACTCGTGATCAATACATTTCCCGACGAGAAGCAAATCGTAGAGAAACTTCTTGCCGACAACATGGAATCGGCTTATGATATGGCTGTAGAACTGAAAGCAGATCTGAATGAAGGGAAGAATTGGTACGAATTGAAATGATAGTAATAGGAATCACAGGTGGTATAGGAACAGGTAAGACAACAGCATCAGATTATCTTGAAGAAAAAGGGTTTGCAGTGATCGACGCGGACCAGATCGGAAGGGAACTGACCGCAGACGGGCAGCCGATCCTGACCGAGATCAGAGATCGGTTCGGATGCGTCACAGAAGGCGGCGCGGAAGGAAACGGTCTTGTTCTCGACCGCAAGGCCATGGCGGATCTCGTCTTCAACAACAAGGAAATCAAAGAGGAATACGACCGGCTGATCCACGCCGAGATCATTGAAGAAATCGATCGGAAGATCGAAGAATTGGAAAAAACGGATGCTAAAGGCATTCTCCTGGACGCGCCGCTTCTTTTCGAGGCCAATATCAACGACAGGTGCGACGTGGTCATCCTGATCACTGCAGATATGGATGAGCGCATCGGACGCGTCAGTCTCAGAGACGACGCAGATGAAGAAGACATTCAGGACAGAATCAACAATCAGTTCAGCGATGACGAGAAAGCTCGTTCGTCTGATTTCATCGTTGATAATTCCGGTGAACCTGAGGATATGTACCGGCAGCTCGATGACATCGTAGACTATCTTGGCATCGAAATCGAGTGATCATTTCAACGAATTTGGGTGTTGACAAAGCATGGTTTTGCAACTACAATAAGTGAGTGCCTGCGAAAAGGCACAGATTACGTGCGGCCTTGGCGGAATTGGCAGACGCGCACGTTTGAGGGGCGTGTGGGAGACCGTGCCGGTTCAAGTCCGGCAGGCCGCACCATAAGACAGTACCGCAGCGATTCATTTCGCGGCGGTATTTTTCTTTTTAAATCTAAATTCACAATAATGTGTCAAAAGAACCGTCCCTTTGACACATTTCTGTGGTATGATATTCGAAGTATGGATAGGTCACAGCGAAACAAAACGATCAATACGGAGATTGAAGACGGAAGGGAGTATCTTGACAGGTGCAAACGACTGGAGAATCTTCATGGTGATACACCGGCAGATCAGATCATTTGTGCGGATATGTTCGATGCGTGCCGTCTGATTCCGGCAGGATGTGCGGACTTGATGGTCGTGGATCCGCCGTACAATCTTACTAAGGATTACAACGGCAGGAGCTTCGCGAAAATGAAACCGGATGAGTATACTGCGTATACAAGAAGCTGGCTTGAAGCAACAAACCACGTGCTGAAGGAAGGCGGGTCTGTATATGTCTGCTGTGACTGGGAGAGCAGCCTGACCATAGGCAAACTGCTCGGAGAATACTATACGGTCAGAAACAGGATCACCTGGCAGAGAGAAAAGGGACGCGGCGCCAAGTCGAACTGGAAGAACAGTATGGAAGATATCTGGTTCGCGACCAGAGGCGACAGATACACTTTCAATGTAGAAGATGTTAAGCTGCGCCGCAAGGTCATCGCACCGTACAGAGAGGGCGGAAAGCCAAAGGACTGGGTCGAAACAGAGGATGGGAACTACCGTGATACGCATCCGTCCAATTTCTGGGATGATATCACAGTGCCGTTCTGGTCGATGAAGGAGAATACAGCTCATCCGGCACAAAAACCGGAAAAGCTCATCGCCAGACTGATACTCGCCAGTTCGAACAGGGGCGATCTGGTATTTGACCCGTTTGCAGGCTCCGGAACATCCTGCGTTGCTGCGAAGAAACTGGAGCGGCATTATATCGGCATAGAGAAGGATGAACGGTACTGCATCTGGACGCAGCAGCGTCTTGAGATGGCAGAGACCGATAAGAAAATACAGGGATATGAGGACGGCGTGTTCATGCAGCGAAACGCCGGCAGATAAGAGGAACGGGATTACATGCTGACGAGATACAGCGTCAAAAGACCATTTACTATAATTGTCGGAGTCATCATAGCGATCGTATTCGGTGCGGTCGCGCTTTATAGTATGACGCCGGATCTGATGCCGAGCGTCAACGCACCGTATTCTGTTGTCATGACCCAGCAGCCGGGGGCTACTGCGGAGGAAATCGAAAAACAGATCACTGATCCTCTGGAACAGCAGCTTGCGACGTTAGCAAAACTCAATAACATTTCTTCCGTCTCATCTGACAATGTATCAGTGATCACAATGGAGTTCACTGACGATGTTGATATGGATTCCATGTCCGTTGACATCCGTGACAAGATCGATCAGATCGAAGGAACGCTCCCCGATAATGCGGCGAAACCTGTCGTCATCAAGATGAATCTGGACATGATGCCTGTCACAGTAGCAGCGGTCGGCATCAAGGGCAAATCCCCGCTGGAGGTTTCCAGGTTCGTCAAGGATAATATAGAAACCGACCTCGAAGGAATCGAGGGCGTTGCTTCTGTTTCAAAAGTCGGGATAATCGATGAGGGTATCCAGGTCGTTCTGTCCCAGGACAAGATAGACGAGGTCAATGATAAGGTGGAAGCTGCGATCCGTTCAGAGTTCGCGGACAATGAAAGCAAAGTCAAGAAAGGCATCAAGAAAGCGAAAAAAGGCGAGAAAAAAATCAAAAAAGGCAAAGACCAAGTTACCGGCAATGTAGATACAGCTTTATCGAAATTCGATACTTATATCCGGCAGTCTGAAAAAGGAAAAGAAGAACTGGAGAACCAGCGGACGAAACTGGAAGTCCAGCTCGACAATACAAAACTGCAGATCAAATCTCTGGAAAATCTGCTGAAACAGATCGAGGAATTCGAAAAAGATCCGACAATCGATTTGGCGGAGCTTTTGGACAATCTGCCGGAGGGCGTCCCCAGTACCGTCACTATAAATCCGGAGAATCTGGAACAAACAAAGAAGGAAATCCAGGATCAGATCGACGCGCTTGAGAAAACAATCAAACCAACCGAGAGCGCCATCAAAAAAATCAACAAGAAAATCAGTTCTCTCGATAAGGCGATAAATGAACTGCAGAAAAAGAGGGAGGAAGTGTCCTTTACATTGAGCACGACATATTCCGACCTGGCTGCAGCGCAGAGCACGATTCAGTCAACCGTTATGCAGCTGCAGAGCGCGCTGGATCAAATCGAATCCCAGAAGGATGCTGCCCTGGACAGCGCTGATATGACCGGCGTGATCACTATGGAAAACGTATCCGCTGTTCTCAACGCCCAGAACTTCTCCATGCCTGCCGGCTACGTGACAGATAATGACGCCAAACTGCTGGTCAGTGTCGGAGATAAAATCCAGGATACAGACGAACTTAAGTCGCTGATCTTGTTTGATATGGATATCGAGGGTCTTGCCCCCATCAGGGTAAAGGATATCGCATCCGTGTCATACGTTGCTGATGATTCGGACAGCTACGCCAAGATCAACGGTGAAAACGGCGTGCTCCTCAGTTTCACGAAGCAGTCTACTTATGCCACAGCTACAGTGGCTGATAATATCAGAGAAGAATTCGATGCCCTTGAAAAAGAGAACAAGGGACTGCATTTCTCGGCTCTGATGGATCAGGGTAAATACATCCATGTCGTCATCAATTCTGTTGCGAAAGACCTGTTGCTCGGAGCACTGTTTGCCATTCTGATTTTGCTGTTCTTCCTGCGGGATATCCGGCCGACTGCGATCACCGCGATCAGCATACCGGTCAGCGTTGTCTTTGCCATTGCGCTCATGTACTTCACCGGCGTCACCATGAATATGATATCCCTTTCAGGTCTTGCGATCGGCGTCGGCATGCTGGTGGACAACTCCATTGTAGTAATTGAGAACATCTACCGGCTCAGGGCGAAGGGCTTCAGTGCGGTACAGGCGGCAGTTTCCGGTGCGTCACAGGTTGCAGGTGCTATCACCGCATCTACGCTGACGACTATCTGCGTGTTTGTTCCGATCGTTTTCATCGACGGACTCACGAGGGAGCTGTTCATGGATCTGGCTCTCACCGTTACTTATTCGCTGCTGGCCAGCCTGCTCATCGCGCTGACGTTCGTGCCTGCTGTTGCGAAGGGCATTCTCGTGAGAAAAACGAAGAAGTCTGTTCTCGCACAGGGCGGACGAGTCGTAGCTTGGTACAGAAGGGCGATCGCCTGGGCTCTCATGCATAAGAAACGACTTGTGCTGGCGGCGCTTGTGCTGTTGTTTGCGTCATCGGGGCTGCTGCTGACGAGAGGTTTTGAATTCATTCCTTCCATGTCTTCTTCTCAGATTTCGGCAGACATTACAATGCCGGAGGACAGCAGTTTGGAAGATACGATCCGTGTAAATGATAAGATCAGCGAGGAAATCAGAAAAATCGACGGCGTTGAATCTGTAGGCGTCATGCTTGCTTCCAATATGGGTGAGATGTTCGGAATGTCAGGGGACTCGGATGATTCCTTTGAAGAGACGACCATGTATATCGTTCTGGAAGACGATAAAACTGATCAGGGCAAGAAGGTCGCTGACACCATTGAACGCTTGTGTGAAGCAGAGGGCTGCGAGGCTGTTACATCTGTTGATATGGATATGACCGAATATATGGGAGGTGGCGGCATCTCTATCAACCTCTACAGCGATGACCTTGATAAACTCCGCGTATCCGGTATGGATATCGAAGACAAAATGAGAGAGATGAAGCAGCTTGAAGAAGTGTCGGACGTCACCGAATCTACGACAGAAGAAGTGCGGATCAGGGTCAGCAAGAACGATGCTATGAAAAACGGCCTTACAGTTGCGCAGGTGTATCAGCTTATTTCTGCAGAACTGGCTGAAGATAAAACAGCAACGGAACTTACCGTTGACGGTGAAAACATCGATATCAACGTAGAGAACAAAAAGAGTGGAACATATTCCTTGCAGGATCTGACAGATATGAAGCTCCATGTGGAGAAAAAAGACGGAACCGTTGACAACGTGGGACTGACCAGCATCGCCGTGATCAGCAGAGATGCATCTTTGAGTACGATCAATCATAAGGACCAGCGCAGAAGTCTCAGTGTCACCGCCAGTGTAAAGGATGACTACAATATCACGAAGATGACGTCTGCCGTAAAGAAGATGATCCGTGACGATCACCTTCTGAAGCCGGGCGTCGAGATCGAATACAGCGGTGAAAATGAGGAGATCATGGATGCTATGAAGAAAATGGTGCTGATGATGATTATCGGTATTCTGCTTGTGTATCTGATCATGGTAGCGCAGTTCCAGTCACTCAGATCACCGTTCATCATCATCTTCACGCTGCCGCTCGCCTTTACCGGCGGTATGATAGCGCTTCTGATCTCAAATCAGGTGCTGAGCGTTGTGTCCATGATGGGCTTTGTTATGCTGGTAGGTATCGTAGTCAACAACGGTATTGTGCTTGTAGACTGTATCAATCGGTTCCGGCTGGAAGGCATGGACATGGATACGGCAATTGTTGAGGCCGGGGCAGTCAGGATGCGTCCTGTTATCATGACTGCGGCTACGACTGTATTGGGTCTGATTCCGCTGGCGCTGGGGATCGGGCAGGGCGCTGAAATGATGCAGCCGCTGGCGCTTACCTGTATCGGCGGGCTGATTTACGCGACCGTTACGACGCTGTTTATCATTCCGATCATGTACAAGTGGCTTTCTCGCAAGCATATGGTAAAAATCAAGGAGGAAGAACTTGAAATCGTAAATGTCTGACTTGAAATCATGAGGGTCTGATGTTACAATAATTCTGTTACGCCGGCTTGATGGAATTGGCAGACGTGCGGGACTCAAAATCCCGTGGTGGCAACACCGTGTGGGTTCGACCCCCACAGCCGGCACCATAATAGTATATTAAGATTACAATATTCATTAATCTACAGGAGGAAATAATCAAATGATGGGTAGTTCAATGTTTTCGATTCTGATTCTGGTACTTCTTTTCGCAGTGATGTACTTCCTTATGATCAGACCGCAGAAGAAGAGAGAAAAAGAAACAAAGGAAATGAGAGCCAGCATTGCAGTTGGGGATGAAATCATCACGATTGGCGGACTTTGCTGCAAGGTTGTCAAGACCAAGGATGAGTCCATTGTTGTTCAGGTAGGTCCTGACAAAGTCAAAATGGAATTCATGAGATGGGCAGTTTCCAAGATCTCGAAGCAGGGTTCCGGTCATGTTGCCAAGGCATCAGTCGATGATTATGATGAAGTATCTGATGCTGAAAAGCAGGAAGCCAGAAAGTCAAAGCCGAAGAGAATGAAGAAGGCAGCTGTAGTAGAAGAAGCTGAAGAAGTCAAGGAAGCAGTTGCTGAGGAAGCAGAGGCAGCTGCTGAAAAAGCAGAAACAGTTGCTGAAGA
>CAMOXP010000020.1 GCA_946629205.1 uncultured Bacillota bacterium | reverse complement strand
CCTCAATGCTGAGGATCCCGGCGTTTCTAATTGGTCGGAGTATAGGGATTTGAACCCTAGGCCTCTTCGTCCCGAACGAAGCGCGCTACCAAGCTGCGCCATACTCCGATAAGTGGGCCCTGAACGACCCGTGCGTGTTGTATTGTAACACCTTCCGGTGATTTAAGCAAATGGTTTTTGCCGGCGACCGCCCAAGCGACATCCGGCATCACCGGTTCTGCCTGTGGTACACGCGGGCTTCGATGCAGTCGCTCTCGATCTGTTTCTTCAGATCGTCCAGGCCGTCGAACTTCTTCTCCCCGCGGGTGTGGCGGATGAAGTCGACGCGGATCTTCTTGCCGTAGACATCTTCATTGAAATCGAAGATGTGGGTCTCGATGTTCTTCTCGTAGGTGCCGATGGTCGGCTTGACGCCTACGTTGGTGACACTCGGGCGTGTGATTCCGTCGATGGTGCAAGTGGTGATGTAGACGCCGTTGGGCGGTGTGATCATCGTATCATCCACCAGGGTGTTGCATGTCGGGAATCCGATGGTCCGTCCCAGTTTGTTGCCCATGACGATCTCGCCGCTGATGGCGTACATCCTGCCCATGAACTTGGCGCATTCCTCCATGCGGCCTTCCTCGATGAGCTTGCGGATATAGGTGCTGCTGACAACAACCCCGTCGATCATATAAGGCTCCTGCACGTGGATGCCGAATCCGTGCCTGAGGCCTTCGTGCATAAGGATCTCCGGAGTGCCGGACGCTTTGTATCCGAAGCTGTAATTGAATCCGCAGTACGCCTCTCGGATGTTGAACCGCTTTACAAGGATCTCCTCGATGAATTCTTCCGGTGACATGCGGAGGATTTCTTCTGTGAACGGAATGTTGAAGACGTAATCCACACCCATGCTCTCGAGGATCTCCATCTTCTCTTCCGGATAGAGGATATTCTTTACCTGAGGCACGTTTTTCAGGATCGAACTCGTGTGGTTCGAGAATGTGAACACCGCGCTCTTCAGGCCGGCCGCTTCTGCCTCCTTGACGCTGCGCCCGATGATCTCCTGATGGCCCTTGTGGATGCCATCGAAATTGCCCAGCGCCACGACCGTCGGTTCTATATTCGTAATGTCTTCCAGTCTTTCAAATGTCTTCATACTTCAATCGAAAATACTCTATCGCAAATTCTCTGTCGCAGTTACTCTATCGTTGCTGCTCGCGCGCCGCAAAAACCTTGTCGGCTTTGAGTCTTCCTTCTTTCTGATCCAAAAATCCCGTTCCCAGAAACTCCCCTGTCTCTTCTTCATAAACCTTGTAAATCAGGCTGTAATCCCTGCCCCGGGCGTTTACAAGGCCCGTGACGTCCGGATCCGGCGTTTCCGCGATATTCACCTGACTCAGCCAGATGCTGTTGCCCATGCGGAAGTAATCGGCGCGCTCTGCGGGCATGACCGCCTTCCCGAAGTGAACCAGCGGGTAATCGGCAGGCAAAAGCATCCCATCCAGCTGTCCAAGTTCCATGTTTTTCACATCTTCCGCGGAAACCGAAGCCTGCTCGATGCTGATATTGCCGACGGCGGTCCGCTCCAGGGCGGTCATCACGCATCCGCATCCGAGTTTTTCCCCGATGTCGCTGCAGATGGTCCGCACGTAGGTTCCCTTGGAGCACTCTATTTCAAAAGCAAACTGGCCCGTTTCGAGGTCCATGTCGATCACGCAGATGCGGTCGACAAAAGCCTTCCGCGGCTTGATCTCAAAATCGACTTCCTTGCCTTTGTACGCGTAATCATAGAGGCGTTTACCGTTTACCCGAACCGCTGAGTATTTCGGCGGGATCTGCTCGATCTCCCCTTCAAAGGATGCGACCGCATCCAGAAGCGCGGATCTGTCGATGCCAAAGGGCTTCCGTGCATCCTCCCAAGGAGTCTCTGAGAGGATCTGCCCCCAGATATCCAGGGTGTCCGTCGTCATCCCCAGTTTGGCGCAGCAGACGTAGGTCTTCGTGTCCAGTTCCATGTATTCCATGATGCGGGTGGCCTGACCGACAAAAACAGGCAGAACGCCTGTTGCCATCGGGTCCAGCGTGCCGCCGTGTCCGACCTTGCGGCCGCCGTGGACGCCTTTGATTCCAAGGGCCCTGCGGCATACAGCCACGCAGTCGCTGGAAGTCCAGTTCTGGGGTTTGTACAGTACAAGAATGCCGTCTTTCATCAGCTCAACGCGTCTTCCATTTCATGCTTGATGAGCGCAAAGACATTCTCCATCGTGTCATCGATCGTGCAGCCAGCTGCCTTTGCATGGCCTCCTCCGCCGTTTCTGATGCAGATATCGGCCACATTGGACGTGGTCTTGGCCCGCATGCTGACCTTGATGCCGTTTTCGCGTTCCTCGAGATAAGCCGCCATTTCGACGCCGTCGATGTCACGGAGGCGGTCGATGATCTCGTCCGCGTGCTGCGAATGGGCGTTCATTTCGGCCATTTCGCCGCTTGTCAGATAACTGATCACGCCCCTGCCCCCCGCGAAGAACAGCATTTTATCAATTGCCTTTGCCTCGCAGAACACTTTGATCCTGTCTTTGTTGTTATAGAGGTTGACCATAATATCTACATGGTCAACTCCTGTTTTCATTAAATCTGCAGCCAGAAGATGGGTATGCGCGGTCGTATTAGAGTACCTGAAACCGCCCGTATCCGTCACGATTCCCGTATAAAGGGCATTCGCGATGTCCCGAGTCATGGGGATTGCCGCTTCTTTTATCACCTCGCAGATGATTTCGCACGCCGCAGCTGCTTCCTCATCGATGTAATACAGATCACCGAATCCTGCGTCATTCAAATGATGGTCGATGCATAACTTCTCGCTGCCCTTTTCAAATGCATCCGCACGTTTGTCCAGCCTTTGCGTCTCGCTGCAGTCAATGGCTGCGCTGATGTACGGTGGCTGCAGTGCCTCACAATCATCTGTGAACATCTCCGTATTGAGGAAGTCCAGATACTTCGGAGGCTGTTCGGAGCATACGAAGCATTCCACGCCGGCTCCACGCAGCGCGAGACTGAGGGCTATGCAGGCGCCTGTACTGTCCCCGTCTGGATTCTCGTGAGGAAACAATACGACCCGCTGCGCCGAAAACAGCTTGTCGCTTAAGGTTTTGATGTCTGTGTTTTTCTTCATAATGTCCTGATGATATCCTCAATATGCCGTGAATACTCCATGGAATGATCCACTTTGAAGATCAGCTCCGGCACGTGCCGCAGTTTCATTTCATGGCCGATCCGGCTTCTGATGAAGCCTTTGGCTTTGTTGAACGCCTCCAGGACCTCTTCCTGTTTGGCCTGCAGCTCCTCTTCACTGCCGGTCACGCCAAGCGGTGAAAAGTACACGGTGGCGTAGCTGTTGTCTTTTGTGACTTCCACGTCCGTGATGCTGATCATGGAATCCAGGCGCGGATCCTTCAGATCCGACAGGAGCATCTCGCTGATGATTCTGCGGATCTCTTCACCGATACGGCCTTGTCTGTAGCCTTTTGTCATAGTCTTATCCCAACCTCTCTATATTGCTTTTGCATGAAGCTTTTGCTTTCACTCTAGTTTCTGGCGACTTCTTCCATCGTGTAACATTCGATGATGTCGCCCTGCTTGATGTCATTGTAGTTTTCGATGCCGATACCGCACTCATAACCCTGTGCGACTTCTTTGGCGTCGTCCTTGTATCTCTTGAGGGAAGAGATCTTGCCTTCGTGGATGACGATGCCGTCACGCACCAGTCTGACGGACTCGTTGCGGACGACCTTGCCGTCTGTAACGTACGCGCCGCCAATGATGCCCACGTTCGGCACCTTGAAGGTCTCTCTGATCTCGACTGTTCCCAGTACGACTTCCTTGTATTCCGGATCCAGCATACCCTTCATCGCGTTCTCAACGTCGTCGATGATGTTGTAGATGACGTTGTATGTTCTGATCTGGATGCCGTCTCTCTCCGCCATACCTGTTACCGCCACGCTCGGTCTGACGTTGAATCCGATGATGATGGAGCCGGATGTTCCCGCCAGCATAACGTCGGACTCATTGATGGCGCCGACGCCCGTGTGTACGATATTGACCTTGACTTCGTCATTGGACAGTTTCTCAAGCGATGTTACGATCGCGCCGACAGAACCCTGTACGTCCGCCTTGATGATGAGGTTGAGTTCCTTGACCTCGCCCTCCTGGATCTGGCTGAACAGTTCTTCCAGCGTTGTGCTGGAGTTTCTGGCCAGGATCTCCTGTCTGACCTTCTGCTGTCTGTGGTGTGCGATTTCCTTCGCCTGGCTGGACTTCTTGACCGCGTTGAACTGGTCGCCTGCGACCGGTACGTCGGACAGTCCCAGGATCTCAACAGCAGTTGCCGGGCCTGCCTTCTTCAGTTTCTCGCCCTTGCTGTTGGTCATCAGACGGATCTTGCCGGAGCAAGTACCTGCGACCACGCTCATGTCGGACTTCAGCGTACCGTTGAGTACCAGCAGGGATGCGATCGGACCCTTGGCCTTGTCCAGTCTGGCTTCCAGTACGGTACCCATAGCCAGTCTGTCTGGGTTGGCCTTCAGTTCCAGCACCTCGGCTTGCAGCAAAATCATCTCCAGCAGGTTGGTGATGCCTTCACCGGTCTTCGCGGATACAGGAACGCTGATGACGTCTCCGCCCCAGTCTTCGACGAGAACGCCGTTTTCTGCCAGGTCTTTCTTGACGATTTCCGGATTTGCGCCCGGCTTATCCATCTTGTTGATGGCGACGATGATCGGCACGCCGGCAGCCTTCGCATGGCTGATGGACTCAATGGTCTGCGGCTTGACGCTGTCGTCAGCTGCAACGACCAGTACAGCGATGTCCGTGGCGTGTGCGCCTCTGGCTCTCATGGCTGTGAACGCTTCGTGTCCCGGCGTATCCAGGAATACGATCTTCTGTCCGTTGATCTCGACCTCGGATGCACCGATGTGCTGGGTGATACCGCCGGACTCGCCTGCTGTAACGTTTGTATTTCTAATGGCGTCGAGCAGTGAAGTCTTACCGTGGTCAACGTGTCCCATGACCGTGATGATCGGTGCACGCGGCTTCAGGTCTTCTTCCTTATCTTCGAAGGTCTCGATGCCCTCTTCTTCCAGGTATTCTTCTTCCTCGTCAACTTTTCCGATGGCGATCTGGATCCCCATCTCGTCAGCGAGGAGCTGAACCGTATCTTCATCCAGATTCTGGTTCTGGTTCGCCATGACGCCCATCTTCATCAGGGTCATGATGGCCTTGGAAAGAGTCGTCTTCGTCTGCTCAACGAATCCCGCAACTGTGATCGGGCAGTTGATCAGAACGGTGCCGGCTTCCAGTTCCATTTCCGGTTCTTCGTGTTCGACCTTCGGCTTGTTCTGATGCCGCTTCGGTCTTGCCTGCTTCTCAAGGGATGCCGGGCTTTCAGGTTTTCCTGACTTGCGGGATCCTCTCTCGAGCTTCGAGAATTTATCTCTCTCTTTATCTCTGTCTCTTTCCTTGCCCTTCTTGCCGTGGGTGGAGGTCTTCACAGCTGAAGGAGCAGACGTCTTATCGCCAGGCTGTTTTTTGCGGGAGTCTTTTGCCTTATCCGATGATTTCGCAGATTTTTTGGAGGATTTTGCTTCTTTCTCTGCTTCTTTTTCTTTCTCTTTCTTGAGCGCTGCTCTTCTGGCCGCGGCTTCTTTTTCCTCGCGGCGGATGTCTTCAGCTCTCTTGATGATTTTGATTCTGCTTCTCGGCTTTTCCTCGGCCGGCTTTTCTTCGGCCTTCTTTGCCGGTTCTGCAGCCTTTGTGGGAGTTTCAGGCTTCTCAGCTTCTGCTGCCGGTTTTTCTGCTTCAGCTGTTGTCTTCGCGGCTTCTGCCTCTGCCTTCGCGGCCTCTGCTGCTGCCTTGGCTTCTTCCGCCTTTGCAGCCTTCTCTTCCGCCTTGGCGATGGCGTCTTCAGCCTTGGCGGCTGCCTTTTCTGCCTTTGCAACGCCGGCTGCTGCCTTTTCTTCGGCCTTTGCTGCCTTGGCTTTTTCTTTTTCTGCCTTTGCAGCTTCCGCCTTCGCGGCTTTTTCTGCCTTTGCAGCTTCTGCTGCCGCCTTGGCTTCTGCCTTTTCCTTGGCGATCCGCTCTTCGAGCTTCGCCTTGTTGACCTTCGGAGCGCCTACCGGCGGTTTCGCCTTACCAATCGGTGCGGCTGCCGGTTTCGTCTTCGCCGCGGCTGTCGTTTTCGTAGGTGCCGGTGTGAGTCCTGCAGCCTTCTTCGTCGTCCGTTTTTCGGGCATCTTAAGATTTGCCTGCTTTGTCACCTTAGGCTCATTCTTTTTCTCCGCAACCGTCTTTTTCGTGGCAGTCTTTCTGGCGACCTTCGTCTCAGCCTTCCCGCTGCCTTTTGTCAGAGTATTCCTTACTGCAACAGTGTCCATGTCCGACATGTCATCGCTGGTTTTCGCCACAGGCACTCCCATTGCCTTGGCCTTTTCCAGCACTTCCTCGCCGGTCATCTTCAGTTCTTTCGCTAATTCTGTTATCTTCATACGCACATCCTCCTTTATGCTATGATTGTTGTCTTTTGTCTGTTTCATACGCTATACTCCGGGCGAAATTCTCGTCCAGCACGGCGAAGACGCTTCTCCCGCTTTCTCCCGCTATGTGGGAGAGCTCATCGATCGTGCCGTACTTTATGTAAGGAATGCCCTTCTTCCTTATTTCCTTCATTATCTTCTTCTCGCTGCCTTCGGATATGTCTTCCGCAAGTATCACGAGTTTTGCCTTGCCTTTGCTGATGGCGAAGGTACATGTATTGACTCCGGAAACCAGATTTCCGGATTTTTTCGCAAAACCAAGAAGGCTCATTGCTTTACTCCGCATGATCATCACCCTCTTGCTGCCTGATGAGCTCTGCCTCAAGCTGCCCGGCGACCCGCTGGATCTGATCGCTTCCGGGATTCTCGTGAAGGCTCCTTGCGAAAGCACCCTTCTTCACGGCCTTTTGCAGGCAGTCCTGGCTTTTGCAGATGTACACGCCTCTTCCCTTGGCTTTTCCCGTAGGATCCAGCGACAGTGTTTCCTCGTACCAGGCGAGCCTGATGAGCTCCTCTTTTGGTTTTGACTGCATACATCCGATGCACCTGCGCATCGGCGGTTTCTTATTCTTCATCTTCTTTTGCGTACATCGCTTCATCCGATGCTTCGGCTTCTTCTTCAGGGGCCGCTTCCGCGTCGGCTTCTTCGACCTCAACTGCCTCTTCAGCTTCTGCTGCTTCTTCAGTCTCAGCCGCTTCTTCAGCTTCTGCTGCTTCTTCAGTTTCAACAGCTTCTTCTATCTCGTCTTCATAGACAGCTTCATCGGCGTATTCCATGTCATCTTCATACGCATCCTCGTCCTCGCCGTCTCCGAAGTACTGGGAATGGCTCTTGATGTCGATTTTCCAGCCGCAAAGTCTGGCAGCCAGTCTGACGTTCTGCCCTTCCTTACCGATAGCCAGTGAAAGCTGATAGTCCGGAACGACTGCGGTGGCAGCCTTTTCTTCTTCATCGATGGCAACTGCTTCGACCTTGGCCGGTGAGAGCACGTTGCTGATGAGGATCGCCGGATCGTCATCCCATGTCGTGATGTCGATCTTCTCGCCCCAGAGTTCATCCACGATGTTTCTGACTCTGTTGCCGTTCTGGCCGACACATGCGCCTACCGGATCGATGTCCTCATCCTCTGTATATACCGCGATCTTTGTTCTGGATCCTGCTTCTCTGGCAATGCTCTTGATCACGACATCGCCGTCTTCGATTTCAGGAACTTCCAGTTCGAACAGTTTCTCAACAAATCCCGGGTGGGTCCTGCTCAGGAAGATCTGCGGGCCCTTGTTGCTCTTTCTGACGTCCATGATGTACGCCTTGATCCTGTCGTTGACCCTGTATCTTTCACCTGATGCGCGCTCGCCCTTGACGAGGATACCCTCTGTATTGCCGATGTTTACAAATATAGTATCATTGCTGATTCTCTGTACGACGCCGGTCACAAGCTCGCCCTGACGCTTGATGTAATTGTCATAGACCATGCCGCGCTCGGCTTCTCTCAGTCTCTGCACGACGACCTGCTTGGCTGTCTGCGCCGCGATCCGTCCGAAGTCCTTCGGCGTGACCTGATATTCAACGATATCTTCCACCTGGTATCTCGAATCGATTTCCTGTGCTTCCTTCAGTGAGATCTGTGTCGCGTCGTCTTCCACCTCTTCTACGACTTCCTTCTGCATGAGCACTTCAACGTCCCCGGTCTCTTCATTCATTTCCGCGCGGACATTGGCTGCTGTGCCGTAGTTCTTCTTATAGGCAGAAACCAGCGCCGACTCGATCGCTTCCATGATCACATCCTTCGTGATGCCTTTTTCCTTCACCAGATCATTGATTGCGTCCATAAAATCACTCATTTTGTTTCCCTCATATCTTTAATATATCTACAATAGGTGTAACTAGGTTTAACTAAGTTTGACTTTGTCGAATGTGTCAAAAGAACCGTCCCTTTGACACATTTTCTAGAATACGACGGCCAGGTTGGCTTTGGCGATGTCGCTGAGCGCAAGCTCGTACACGATTTCTTCGGTCTTGCCGCCTTTGCGCGGGATCTGCGCTTTCACGGTGGCGACGCCGTTTTCCCGGTCAAAGGATTCCAGGATGCCCTGGATGTTCTTGACGCCGTCCATGGCTTTGTAGAGCCGGATCTCCACTTCCTCGCCTACGTAACGCTCGTAGTGCTCGGATCTGACCAGCGGCCGGTCCATTCCGGGGGAGCTGACTTCCAGATAGTAGTTCTGCTCGATCGGATCCGCTTCGTCCAGTTTCTCGCTCAGGAACCGGCTCACCTTCTCGCAGTCTTCGGTGCTGATATAGGTCTGCTCTTCCTGGTCAGCGTCCTGCACCTTATCGATGTACACCCGCAGGAACCAGTCGCGGCCTTCTTTCACATACTCCGTGTTGTACAGTTCGTAGCCGTTCTCTGCGAGAAACTCGCCCGCCAGTTCGGCCACGACCTCTGTGATCTTTTTCTTTGCCATCGTCCTTATTTCCACAAAACAGGAGTGGGCCTCTTGCCCACTCCAGTGATAACTTACATATTGACAGTGACTACAATAACACATAAACCTATGATATGCAAGGGTTTTCCAAAAATTGGCGACACAAACGATACAAAATACTATATAATGAGGAAGCACGAAATAATACTCAAACAAATAAAGGACAACATATGAACATCAATTACACATTGCCCGCCGTCGAGCAGGTGTTCGGCGAGCAGCGGCTGGATATTATTAAGTCGATCGGAGCGAAGTGTCCTCAGACAGCGTTCGCGGAAGCGCTGGGCGCAGACGGCAGCTGGCTGCTCTCTTCTGCGGCCGGTTACGGAGATGTCTGCATCGTCAAGGGAAACGGCGAGCGCGCCGTGGGTTACGCCAGCGGAGGCGGCGGCGTCCGTCCTGCCTTTGCATGCGAAGACGTCAGTTCGGTTTCGGATAAGGTCGTGAAAGATATCAGCGGGCATCTGCTGGCGGAATACGGCGAGTATCCCCAGGACGCAGCAGAGAAAATGCTCGCGCGGTTCCTGGAGGACGAGCACCGGTCCGGCATGCTGCGCAAGACCGGCAAAGTGTACATGGGCACCTATGAAGAATACGAATACAAAGGCACCAAATACGTCAGGGTCAAGCCTGAGGAAGAACGAGCCAAGTGGTTCGTGGTATCGCCGCTGAAATGGTATTACGACGAAGGCGCCGGATTGCTTTTGTGCAAAAGCATCATTGCCTATGTCAGGGAATACTGTCTGGACACTGTTTACGAAGGAGATTTCTGCAAAACAGAGGTCTGCCGGTTCCTGAACGGCACGTTTGCAGAAGACATCGTTCCCAGCGTTCTCCGCGAACTGACAGCCGAGGAACAGGCGGAATACGATGCGTACATCCGCCGCGCCGAGGCGAGAAGAAACCCCTATGACCTGACCTTCGGCCAGGTCACTGAGGAGGATATCATCCGGGGCGCCATCGAAAGCGACATCGCGGTGTTCCTGCACGGACCTTCCTCGGAGGGCAAGAGCGCCAGGATCCGTCAGATCGATCCGACCTGTGAGATCATCTACCTGCGGAACGCCACGCCGGACAGCCTCAACGGCCGGAGTGTCTACAACCAGTCTACCGGCGAGATGATCGATCTGCCGCCGACCTGGTACAAGAAGGTCGTCGCCAAGTGCGAGGCAGAGCCTGACAAACTGCATGTGGTGTTCTTCGATGAGATCAACAACGCCCTGCCAAGCATCCAGGGTATGGCCTTCAACATCGTGCTGGACAAGGAAGTCAACGGGCTCTGGAGACTGCCGGACAACGCCAGGGTCGTGGCCGCGGGAAACGATATGCAGGATTCCCTCGCCGCAAACCAGCTGGCAGCGCCCTTCTTCAACCGGTTCGCCCACGTATACATCAACACAACGACCGAAAAGTGGCTCGCATGGGCACGGGAATATGATATCCACCCTGCCATCTACTCCTTTATCGCATATAAGCGCGGGGAGACCTTGCGGAGCACTTATGACGGCGAAAAGCCCAACGCCGACCCGCGGAAGTGGGAAATGGCCTCGAAGATGCTCTATGCGACGGGACGCCCGGAGATGCTCCGGTCCCTGATCGGAGAAGAGATCACGGAAGAGTTCGTGCAGTTCTGCGCAAGACCTGTCATCACCCTCGAGAGAGTCCTGCGCGGCGATTATACAGACAGGGACATCGAGGAGCTGGATACCGCCGAACGGTACGCCACAACGATGGGCCTTTCACAGGTCTCCGATGAGGACGCCGGTACCGTCACGGCCTTTATCGGCAAACTGGGACCGGAATTCCTGGCAGTTTTTGACTCATTGCGCACACACGGCGCACCGGACAGATGGGAATGATCAGCGAGCATATTGCAGCAGCAAAAAAAGACATGCTCGCCAGATACCCCTTCTTCGGCAGTCTGGCCGCGAGCGTGGAATACGTGGAAACAACAGAAGTCCGCACCATCGGCAGCAACGGGAAAACCATCTTTTACAATCCCGGTTATTTTGACATGCTGACAGATGAAGAGCGGGCTTTTGCGCTGACCCATGAGATCTGCCACATCGCCTTCGACCACATCAGAAGAGGACGCGGCAAAGACCCGGAGATCTGGAAGAACGCCACGGACGCGGTCATCAACCAGCTCCTGAAACGGGATGGCATGAAGATCATCCGGGGCGGGATCGATTATCCGGAAGCGATCGACTACGACGCCGACACTTATTATGAGGTCCTTCTGGCGGAGAAGCTCGAGATCGACCTCATGGAAGGACAGCTGGACGGCAATCAGTCGGAAACCGGGAACGAAGCCGTCTTTGAAGAAGGCGATGAGATTCTCTTTGATGATGAGCATCTCCTCTGGGACGAAGAGATCGAACTGCCGGAAGAATTCGAGGACCTCATACCGAAACGGGCGTCCAAAGCCGGCAATGATATCGTCAGGGATGAACGGCCGATCGAAGATATCGGCTGGTCAAAGCCCATCCTCGACTGGAGACTCATTCTCCGGGATACGATCAATTACGGTGTGGACTGGTCCCTCACCCACGCGGAGATCGAAGACGGGATCGTACGGCCGGTCCTGGACGCGTGGCCGATGCCGGAAACGGAGATCGTGCTCGACACCAGCTGGTCTGTCGAAGACTCCCTTCTCAGAAATTTCCTGCGGGAATGCAAAAACATCCTCCAGCTGTCGAAGCTCAAAGTCGGCTGCTTCGACACCTGTTTCTACGGATTTCAGGATATACGCTCTCTGAAAGACATCGACAATATGGTATTTATGGGCGGAGGCGGCACGGATTTCAACGTCGCCATGTCCGCCTTCTCCCTTCGCGTCGACAATAAGATCATCTTCACCGACGGCAAAGCGCCTATGCCGGAGAATCCTCTTGACGTGGTGTGGCTCGTCTACGGCGACGAGAAAATCGAACCGAAAACCGGCAAAGTCATCTACATCACAGACGAACAGCTGGAGCAGCTGAAGTGAGCCGGCCTTCAATCCCGGCGCAGCGACGGAGCTGTGACTGCGCAGCGCAGCGGTAAAAGCCGGTTCAATGACCGGCTCTAGGCTCTAGAAGAAACTGATCTGGGCTGTTTCCGGCAGACCTTCCAGAACGCCGTCGGCGCGAAGCTGCTCAACAACAGTCTTGTTCACATGGCCCCGTTCCATCACATCCTCAACGGTTTCATAAGGCCGGTTCGCGTAGCCGTCTGCAAAAGCAGTCGCGGCACCCTCCCCCATGCCTGTGATGGCGACGAAAGGCAGTACGACCTTGCCGTCGGCAACACGGAATTTCAACGCATCTGAGACGCCCAGACGCGCCGGCGCAAACTCGTAGCCGCGGGCGTACATCTCATAGGCGACCTCCAAGACAGTGTATTCGCTCTCTTCTTTTTTTGTCGCGGACTTGCCCAGACGGTCGATCTCGGCCATCCGGTCTTCTACCGCCTTCTCTCCTCTTAAGATCACGCTTTCATCAAAGGCCGCCACTTTAGTCGTAAAGTAGACCGCATAGAATTCCAGCGGATGATAGACCTTATAGTAAGCCTCGCGCAGAGACATCATGACATAGGCTACCGCATGGGCGCGCGGGAACATGTACTTGATCTTCTTGCAGGAACCGATGTACCAGTCCGGTACGTCGTGCTCGATCATGAGCATTTCCTGCTCCTCTGTAAGGCCTTTGCCCTTCCTGACTTTCTCCATGATGGTGAAGGCGTCGCCGTTATCGAGTCCCTTCTTCCGCAGATAGTTCATGATGTCGTCACGGGTGGCAATGGCTTCGCGCATGGTGGTCACGCCGTTCACGACCAGATCCTGAGCGTTGCCCAGCCACACGTCGGTCCCGTGGGAAAGTCCGGAGATCCGGACCAGTTCTTCTACGGTTTCAGGGTGGATGTCATCCAGCATCTGCCGCACGAAAGACGTTCCGAACTCATGGATGCCGTAGCTTCCGTGGGTGAACTTGTAGTCCGGGTCCTTGATGTCCAGGCCTTCTGTTCCGATGAAGATGGACATGACCTTGTCATCTTTGATCGGAACATCCAGCGGGTCTACGCCTGTCAGGTCTTTGAGGTTTTTGCACATGGACGGGATATCGTGTCCCAGGATGTCCAGTTTCAGCAGGTTCTGGTCGATGGAATGGTAATCGTAGTGGGTCGTTACCACATCGG
>CAMOXP010000019.1 GCA_946629205.1 uncultured Bacillota bacterium | reverse complement strand
TGCAGCCCGGCAGCGCGCCGATTCCCAGCTGCAGTGTGCTGTGGGATTCGATCTGTGAAACAACATATTCCGCAATGTACTTATCAATTTTTGTCGGCGGCTTGTTGAAGAGCTCGTCCATCGGAGAGTTGGAGCCTTCGACGACATAGTCCACGCCGTAGAGATTGAGCTGCGTCTGGTGACCGTGTGCGATCGGCATGTTTTCATTGACCTCAACGATGACCTTCTTGGCGCTCTTGATGACGCCCCAGATGTCCGCGACCTGCGGTCCGATGTTGAAGTTTCCGTGTTCGTCCATAGGTGCGACCTGGAAGAATGCGATGTCCAGTCCGCTGTCATTGTGCTGCCAATATACAGGGAGTTCGTTAAACATCATCGGGATGTACCAGCAGCGGCCGGCTTTGCACATTTCACGGTCAAAGGAACTGAAGTGGGCAGATGAGAACCGCACTTTCTTATTATCGTCGGTTGCCAGATACGTTTCAAACGGTGCGTTCCGCACACCGACAGTACTGATGATCTCGACATTCCACAGCTCGTCGGCGCGTTTTGCCAGCGCCTTGTCGATATCCTTAACCGTGCCTAGACCCAAACCGAAATGGATTCGGTTGTTGTTATGGACCATTTCGGCGGCTTGTTCCGCCGTGATCAGTTTTTCCTGATACTTTTTTTCAAGCATTGAAGTTTTATACATACTTTTATCCTCCCCGGATCTGATTCCCTTTATGCCTCATTCTACCACCGTGAAAAAACGTAGTAAATAGAAAATTGTTATTTATTTAACGAAAATGCAAAAGCAGGAGATTGCTTTTGCAAAAAAACAAAAAACATTGTGAAAAGTAGTTGACAAATAATATTATACAACGTATAGTATCAGACAAGAAATAATATTGCATGACGAAAGGAGGCACGAATATGGCATTCAAAATCGAATCAAGCCTGCTCGATGCGTGCGCCCTGGCAATACTCAAAAGGGGAGACACTTACGGGTACGAGATCACACAGGAGATGAAGAGCGCGATCAGGATTTCAGAATCGACGCTTTACCCGGTTCTGCGGAGACTGCAGAAAGAGGGACTTTGCAGGACCTATGATCAGCCGTATCAGGGCAGGAACCGCAGATACTATTCCATCACCGAGAAGGGCGAGGCGCAGCTTCTCGAGTACAGGAAACAGTGGGAAGATTACAAGAGAGCAATCAACAAACTAATGGACGGGAATGAAAGGGGTGGCAAGAATGACTAGGCAGGAGTTTATTGTTACGCTTAGAGAAGGCATCCGGAAGCTGCCGCCGGAAGAGATCGTTGCGGCGACGGAATTCTACGAAGAGTACTTCGACGAAGTTCTGGAAGCCGGAGAGAAAACAGAAGAAGAAATCGTCAGCGAATTGGGAAATCCGAAGCGCATCGCGTCGCAGATCAAAGCGGAATACGCGGCAAGGCTTCTGGACGGAGACGAGTCCTTGCTGGATAAGAAGCCGACCGTAAGGAAACGGCTTTCCGCGGCCTGGTGGGTCATCATCGGAATCGTATCCGCGCCGGTTTCCATTCCGATCGCGATCTGCGCGGTCCTGGTGCTGTTTGGAGCGGGCTGCGCGGTGGTCGGTCTGGCGGCCGGGATCATCGGATCGGCCGTCGCGGGACTTGGATGTACCGTATTCGGATTCGTCGCGCTGGCAGACGCGGCCTCATCGGGCGTCATGATGATCGGTCTCGGACTGATCGCGCTCGCGGCTTCCGTGGCGGCAGGCGCCGGACTCTTCCTCGGGGTCAGAGCAGCTGTCAGAACTATTGCAAAAGCCATCCGGCGCAGCAGGGAAAAACACCGGATGAAGCGGCTCGCAGAAGAAAAGGCGGCAGGAGAAGAATGGGTCTATGTGTCCCGGGCGGACGAAGAGGAGAAGGCGTTCCTGCAGGAGATCGCTGCCGACGCGGCGGAAGCGGAGAACGCGGAGAATGCAGAGCGTGCATTAGTTGAAAGGGGTGAAGGCAATGCGTAAGATGACAAAGTTTTTTATAACCTGCGGCGCGGTGTGCGTCCTGGGGATCATCCTCACAGTGGCCGGTTTCGCGACGGGCGGCGTGGAAAACATGGAGAAGGTTGAACAGTCCCATTCCTGGTTCCACTACGGATCGGGAAATGAAGAGTCGGACCTGCTCCCGACAGATGCGTACGACTCCATAAAGGCTGAGGGCAATATGGATATCGCGATTGTCGGACCGGGGTTTGCGGAAGAGATGGACGCCGACTTCGCGGAAGACTGGATCGCGGATGCCTACGAGAATGAATTCGCGGGCAACGTTATGGTCAGCTACAGAGAAGGCGCAGAGATGCCGGAAGTAAAAGTCGAAAAAGGGGTTTTAATCATAAAGAGCAACGCGGTCGGCCCGGAGATGGAAGTCAACCTGTCGACAGAAGACTCGTCGCCGAACGTAGTCGTGTTCTGTGACAAGAAGAAACTGGACAGCATCGAGATCAGCACTAGCTACGGCGACATTGCCGCGGGCGGCATCGAATGTGACAACCTGAACATCACAAACGATTCCGGAGACATCGAAGTGGACAGTGTGACCGGCGGCAAGCTGGCGTTCAAGACCGATGCGGGAGATATCGCAATCGAAAACTGCACAGGAGACATCACCGCAGAGGTAAATTCCGGCGACATTGAATTTGATTCCGGCGAGAACATGGATCAGTTCCAGATAGCGCTGCAGACAGGAGCTGGAGACATCCAGGTCAACAAGTCCACAGAAGAGGTCCATGAATTCACCCATGAGGGCGGACCAAACAAACTGAACTGCAGGACTGACGCGGGCGATATAGAAGTAACCTTCCTTGACGCGACAAAGGTGCAGGAATAGAAGCAGAAGAAAAAAGGCAGAAGAAAGAGCAAAGGCCGATCGTTTGATCGGCCTTGTATTATAGCTTCACTAGCCCCAGAGTTCTTCTTCTGTCGGTACGTAGTTGTCCGGCATGAAGCGGGCGACTCTGGAGACGTTCATCAGATGATGGTAGTTCAGGTTTTCGGAGATGGAGTTGTGGCCCCATGATCCGCAGCCCAGTGTGTTCGTCGGGTTCAGGCCGTTGAAGTAGGACCCGCCGGCTGAATTGGCGCTGCACTGATTGATCACGAACCTGGAAACGCAGAGACTCTCAGCGACTTTCGCAATGTGCTCTTCGCTGTCTGTGTGGAAAGAGACGCTGTGGCCTTTGCCGTCGCGTTCCAGATTCTCCGCGGCGATCCGGATGCCGTCATCCAGATCTTTATACGCATAGGCGCTGATGACAGGCGCCATTTTTTCTCCGCCCAGGGAATCTGTCAGCCCGGTCCCTTCGGCTACGGCTACGATGACCTTCGTATCCGCAGGAATTTCTATGCCGGCCAGTTCGCCGATCTTCTGACAGTTCTGTCCGACGGAGTGCCGGTTGGTTTTGCCGTCCTCGAAGAGGGCGCCCCGGATTCTCTCCAGACCTTCCTTGTCGCGGACCACGACGGCGCCGTTCGCTTCGAATTCCTTCAGGATATCTTCGAACGCCCCTTCCGGGCAGATGACGCTCTGCTCCGCGGAGCAGATGATGCCGTTGTCGTAAGAACGTCCCTTGATGATCTTCGGGACAGCTTCTTTGAAATCATATCCTTCATCGATGATGCACTGGACATTGCCTGCGCCAACGCCTAATGCCGGACGCCCGGAGCTGTACGCCGCGTTGACCATGCCCGCGCCGCCGGTGGCGACGACCACATCAGCGCTGGAAATCAGGTTCTTCGTATTCTCTCTGGAATGTTCGTCGAGGATCTGGATCAGGTTTTCCGGATAGCCCAGCTCCGCCAGTGCTTCGTTCATCATCTCCACGACTTTCGTGCTGCATTTCACTGACTTGTGGTGGGGGGTGATGATGATGGCGTTGCCGCACTTGAGGGCAAACATGGAGTTGCTCATAGGCGTCACGATCGGATTGGTGCATGGGGTGATCGCCGCTACGACGCCCATTGGCTTGGCCACCGTCGTGATACCCGTCTTCTCATCCGTTTCCAGAATGCCGCGTGACTTCTTGTTCCGCAGATTGTTCCAGACAATGCCCGCCTTCTGTTTGTTCTTGGCGCATTTGTCTTCGACATTGCCCATGCCGGTTTCCTCGACTGCGATCTCCGCGAAATACTGCGCGTTCTCGTAAACCACCTTGCCGATGGTCTGGACCGCCTTGTCGACTTGCTCCTGACTCATCTTTTCGAATTCCGCCTGCGCCGCGCGCGCCCTGGCGATATAACCGTCAATGTATTCTCTGCTGTCCATCTAAAGCCTCCCGATGTTATGTGTTGATCTATCTTCTGTGATTCATTATACAAACACAGATATGCCGTTTCAAGGTTCGGTACGGGGCGCAGGGAGAAAGAAAAATGCAAAAACAGATAAAACAGATGTAAAAGAGACGTTATGGAATATATTGACAATAATAGAATTTATCGGTATTATATAGCGGAAGGGGTTACCGTGGCGGTTTGGTTACTTCCTTAAGGAAGGAGGTGCCGGCCAATGTGCATCACATTAGATGAGCTATGCTCACTTTTGCTGGTGGTGATTGGGATTACGGGATTGATCCTGACGGGGATCAACCACAAAAAATAACCGCCAACTACTGTTGACGGTTCACCATTAAGGACCGAGCCGCCAACCGAAAAGCGGCAATCCCTTCTACGAATATAAAATAGCATTAGTAGATATCGATGTCAATAATATCAAAAAAGAAACTATGACTGTTCTGATCATAAAAATCGCAGCAAGTATACTCGTGGGATTCTTCGCAGGCCCTGCAGCGGTGTACGTGTTCAACCACATGCCTGCAGGCTGGCTGACCGAATACGGAGAGGATCCGCAGAAGGATCCTCGTCTGGGGAAGGGTGAGAAGAGAATCAAGGAGAATCCGTGGCGGTGGGTCTATGCCGTCGGGTTCATTTGCCTTTGCCTTCGCCTTTCCCTGATTGAGTACAGCGGAGGGAAGCTCAGCGTTTCGCCGGAGATCACAACGGAAACGACACAGATCGCTGTAGCGGGACTGGTCGCATGCTGGATCCTGCTGATCATCGCGCTGGCGGATCTGAAATTTATGATCATTCCGGACCAGTTCGTGCTGCTGCTGGCGCTGACTGCGATCGGGTTCGCGCCGATTTGGAGGAACGGCGGAATGGCGGACGCGGCAGTGCAGGCCGGCGATCAATGGGAGAGCTTAAACGGATTTTGGCAGCCGCTGATCGGCATGGTGATCGGCGGGGGATTTATGCTTTTGTGCGCCATTGCAGGCAAGCTCATCTTCGGGCAGGAGGCTTTTGGATTCGGGGATGTGAAGCTATGCGCCGCATTGGGGCTGGTGCTGGGGATCAACGGAACGATCGCGAGCATTGCGGCGGCGGTGATCATCAGCGGATTCGTCGCTGCCGGGGGACTGGCTTCCGGTAAGTACCGCAAGGGGGACAGGAAACCATTCGGACCGTATCTGTGTGGATGTGCGATGGCATATATACTCATCGCGCTTCCGTTAGTTCAGTCGTTCAGCGCAGCGGCATGAGACGGACACTCATGTCGTCAGCGGTCAACATATAAGAAAAAGGGGCATCAGGAAAGGAGATCACAAATGAATATCACTGAGTTTACTGCACTGGCAGCAGAGAAAGTGGAGCAGTATCTGCGCGAGGAAATGCAGGAGGAAGTTGTCGTGCAGACAGAGGAGGTCAGAAAGATCAACGACCAGTGCCTGCACGGTCTCAGCATCCAAAAGAAGGGCGCACGCTGGGAAGGAGATGCCGTTCCGACATATTACTTGGAAGAGATGCACCATGCATTCCTCTGCGGCGCGGACATGGATGATTTGGTGCAGGGTCTGGCGAAGGCGTATATCAACACGCTCAGCTTCGGGCCGGTTCCGGCAGAAGTGATCCCGGATATGGAGTACAGAACCATTCGGCGGAGAGTCGGGCTGCGTCTTGTCGGTAAGGACTATAACAAAGAATTTCTGAAGACCGTACCTTACAAAGACGTAGGAAACGGGTACGCACTGCTCTGTGACGTGCAGATGAAAGCATCTGACGGAGGATTGTTCGGCACCCTCGTGACAAACGATATGGCGGAAGAATACCATTATGATATGGACAAACTCTTTCAGGATGCTTTGGACAATGCATGGAAAAGCAAGTCGGCGACACTGCGCGGCGTGAAAGAACTGACGAGACTGTGCGCCGAAGGATCCGGGGAAGAGGCGGAATGGCTGCCTGAGGATGCGGAACCGGACTGCCGGGAGACATGTTATGTGCTTACGACAGAACGGCCGCGGTACGGAGCGGCGGCCCTCTTTTATCCGGGAACGCAGGCCATGATTGCGCACGTGCTGGGAGAAGACTATGTCGCTATACCAAGCTCCCTGCATGAATTCATGATCGTCAGGGCGAGTCAGGTCGAAGATCCGGGATTCCTGCAGCAACTTGTGCGGGAGGCGAACTGCACGGTCGTCGGTCCGGACGAAGTGCTGTCGGACAACATACTGAAATACAGCAGAGACACCGGACAGCTGTCCCTTCTTACCGAGGATGATGTGTTTCCCTCCTGTTTTGAAGAACGTCTGATGCAGGAACTGTCGAAGCAGATGCGGGACGGCCCTGCACTTACCACACAGAGTTAGTCCTTGTATTGGACGATGAAAATACTGTATAATGACTGTGTATGGAGAAAAATGTGCTTCTGACAATCGCATATGACGGCAGCACCTTCCACGGGTGGCAGAAGCAGCCCGGCGAAAGAACGGTGCAGGGTTATCTGGAGCAGACCATGTCGCGCCTCTTCGACAGGGAGATCCTGCTCAGCGGGACCAGCCGGACAGATGCGGGGGTTCACGCGTTTGGGCAGCGGGCGAGTTTCAGGGCAGACATCGGGATACCGACAGAGAAAATCGCGCTGGTCGTAAACAATGCGCTGTGCGCCAAAGAAGGCCATGAAAGCGGGCGGGGAGGTTTTGCAAAATCTCCGATCCGCATTCTGAAGGCAGAGGAGATGCCTGCGGATTTTCACGCGCGTTTCGACAGCAAAGGCAAGAGATACGTATACAGGATCTGCGCCGGCTGCGGCGAAGCGGCTGCCCGGAAGGGCATGGACGAGGTGCAGCGCTCGCTGATCTTCGAAAGGAACTACGTCTACCATGTGAATGAGCGGCTCGATGCGGAAGCGATGGATGAAGCGGCGAAACGGTTCGAAGGCGAGCACGATTTCAAATCCTTTGAAGCCTCCGGCGGAAATCCGCGGGAGACGACCGTACGGCGGATGCTGCAGGCAGGCGTGCGTGAAACAGACAGCGGCACGCTGCAGAGAATCGAGTTCTCCATCAAAGGCGATGGCTTCCTTTATAATATGGTCCGGATCATGACGGGAACGCTCGTGGAGGTCGGCCAGGGGAAACGCAGGCCGGAAGAAATCAGCGAAATCATCGAAGCCGCCGACAGACAGCGGGCAGGCCACACAGCGCCGCCCGGCGGTCTGTACCTGGCAGAAGTGTTTTATTGATACAGGAGAAGGTTATGGAAAAAAGACCGAACTGGGATGAGTATTTCATGGATTTCGCGGTGCTTACTGCGAGGAGATCCACGTGTCTGAGAAGGCAGGTTGGCGCGGTGATCGTGCAGGATAAACACATTATCGCGACCGGATACAACGGCGCGCCGAGGGGAATCGAACACTGCGGAGAACGGGAAGGCGGATGCCTCCGGGAGCAGCTGGGTGTTCCGTCAGGCGAGAAGCACGAACTGTGCAGAGCGCTGCACGCAGAGCAGAACGCCATCATTCAGGCGGCGACGCTGGGTCAGAGTGTAGAGGGCGCAACGATCTACATTACGCATCAGCCGTGTGTGATCTGCGCTAAGATGATCATCAACGCAGGGATCCAGAGAATCGTCGTCAGGGAAGGGTATCCGGACGAGCTGGCAGTTGAAATACTGAAAGAAGCCGGTCTTAGAATCGTAATGCTGGGGGAAACAAGTTGACCGCAACAAGCATTGACCTGTGGGCGCCCCTTGTTGTCGCTGCCCTTGTGACGGCGTTGTTCACGCCTCTGTCCATTCTGCTGGCGCCGAAACTCGGTGCCATGGATGTACCGAGGGATGCGCGGAGAGTCCATAACAAACCTATGCCGAGATTCGGAGGCATAGCTATATACGCGGGGATCATGGTTGGGCTCGCGATGTTCGCACAGACCCAGCGTCATCTTCCGGCCATCATGGTCGGCTGCACGCTGATCTACATTCTGGGCGCCATCGATGACCTCAAAGGAATGAAACCCATTGTGAAATTCGCAGGACAGGTCGTCGGTGCCAGCGTTGTTTTTGCAATGGGCCTGAGAATCAATTTCGTAACAAACTGGTTCGGAGAGGGTCATATGGACTTGGGCATTGCCGTGTGCTATTTTGTGACGGTGATCTGGCTTGTTGCAATTACGAACGCGGTGAATCTCGTAGACGGTCTGGATGGTCTGGCCGCAGGCATCAGCGCTATCTCTGCCCTGTCCATCGCCTACATTTCCTATATCCACGGCTGGTACGGTCCGACGATCTGTATGATGGTGCTGGCAGGTGCATGTATCGGCTTCCTGCCGTTCAATTTCCATCCGGCGAAGACATTCATGGGTGACGGCGGCTCACAGCTTCTCGGTTTTTCCATTGCAGCGCTGTCGGTTCTCGGTACCGTTAAGAGCGCCACGGTGGTCGCCGTTGTGATCCCGGTTCTGGTACTGGGCCTTCCGATCATCGACACAGCCATGGCTATCGTCAGACGGACACTCCGTCATCAGTCGATCGCTTCTGCAGACAAGGAGCATCTCCATCACCGCATCTTGCGTGCAGGCTTCGGGCAAAGGCGCGCCGTGCTGCTGATGTACAGCGTCAGCGGGATCATGGGGATCATGGCGATCCTTTACAGCCGCGATCTGTTCATCGAATGTATCGGACTGGCCTTTATTGCTGCGATGATCATCGGCGTCCTTATGACGGATACAGGAACGAACAAGGTCAGCCTCAGAGGTTACAGGATCCTGAAGGAACTGCCGGATGTGCCGCGGCCTAAGGCAAAGGAAGAAGAGGAAATCAAACGCAAGGCACAAAAGCTTGCTGAAGATGAGTAAATGACAGATACTCTGAACACGATCGACAATAAAAAAATGATGAAACAGGTAGGCCTCATTGCGGGGCCTATTGCCTTACAGAGCCTCATTGCGTCGAGTCTCAACCTGGTCGACAACCTGATGATCGGAGGGCTCGGTGAACTGGCGCTCAATGCAGTCGGCGTTTCCATGCAATGCTTCTTTGTCTTCTGGATGCTGGTCTTCGGATTCTCCAGCGGAAACGCCACGTTCATGGCACAGTTCTTTGGCTCAGGCGATCACGTGAACATCCGCAGGACGACGGGATTTGCTCTGACCGTCAATTTCGGTATGGGTGTCCTGTTCTTTCTGGTGGGGATGCTGCTGCCGGAATATGTGCTCCGGATCTTTACGAACATCCCCGAGGTCATTGAAGCAGGAACGCCTTATGTCAGGACCGGAGCCTTCTGTTTTCTGCTGATCCCCATCACACAGAGTTTCACCATCGCGCTGCGCGCGACCCAGCAGACACACCTGCCGCTGATTGCCAGCGTGACGGGCTTTTGCATGAATACTTTCTTTAACTACTGTCTGATCTACGGGCACTTCGGGATGCCGCGGCTTGAGATTCAGGGCGCCGCGGTGGCGACGGTCATCGCCAGAGCAGTCGAGCTTTCGATCGTGCTTTACTTCATTTTTATAAGAGGCAATATCGTCAAAGGGGAAATCAGGGAATTTTTCAGCTACGGCAGGGAGCTGGCGATGAGGATCGTCCGCAACTCGATCCCGACCACGCTGAACGAGACGCTCTGGGGGCTGGGAACGTCTATGTATGTTGCTGCCTTTGCGCGGATCGGAGTTACAGCAGGTGCGGCATTTCAGGCGTGCAGTACGATCAGCAATATTTTCTCGATGCTGGCGTTCAGCGTCGGTGACGCAGCGTTGATTCTCATCGGGCAGAGACTTGGCGAAGGAAGGTTTAAGGAAGCCTATGGTATGGGAAAGCAGATGCTTCTGCTTGGCCTGATTGTCGGCGTTGTCATGGGAGGAGTAGCGCTCATGTTCGGCAAACCGATTCTGGGCCTCTTTGATTTCACGCCTGCCGGCGCAGAGATGGCGTGGAAGACCTTTATCGTCTATTCCTGTATGCTGTGGCTGGAGGTCTACAACGGCATCCTGGTCACAGGGATCCTGCGGTGCGGCGGAGACACCCGTTTCGCTGCGATTGCGGATGTTGCAACGGTGTGGATCATCGGAGTGCCGGCAGCATTCATTACTTCGCTGTACCTCGGGTGGCCCATCTACCTGGCAGTCATGGCGGTCCGCTGTGAGGCGGTCGTCAAGGGAATCCTCGTCACGATCCGGTTTGTCTCGAAGAAATGGGTCCGCAATGTGATTGACGGACTTTAGACAAGTCAGTCGAGGCATACCGCAAACTAGTTATAAAACGGATAAAAAACATTTTTAGCACATTCGGCGAATTGCCCATTCAGCCTTGTGGCAGTTGAATCCGTTAATATTTTAATTAATGTTTTGTAGTTGAAATAACAGCAAAATCATGTATAATTAATACTAACTTTAATAACAGTTTCATAAGAATATTTTTTAGGTTGGAAGGGCAGGCGTGTGACCAGTCTTAAGGAGTTCAGAAACGAGATAATCTTATACGGCGTTGTAATGGCAGCCGTTGCCGAGGGAATCTCTCTTCTCGTAATCGGACCCAGCGCCCTGTTCGCCGCAGGCCTGGCCGCCGGCACGGCGGTGTCTATTCTGGGATTCATCATTCTGGTCAAAACAGGTGAGACCCTGATGGAAGAGTCGAAGAAGTCCCCTATACTTCTCGGTTATATTGTGAGGCTGTTTTTATACGGAGCCGTATTTTTTATATGCATCAAACTGAGTCTGCCCTGCGGATTCGGATGCGGGATCGGCTTCGTGACTATACACTTCGGAATCATGTTCCTATACGGCATAGTGTATAAGTTCATCAAGAAAAAGAAGAATCCTCTCAACGACTGGACCGAACCAAAAGAATGGAACGATCTGAGCGTATACGATGACGAGGATGACTGGCCGACACTCTAAGGAGGTGACAGCGAATGGAATTAGGACCACGGATCATTTTTAGAATCGGAAGTGTTCCTATCAGCGAAACAGTATGCTGGTGTCTTATTGTAAGTATCGCCATACTGATTTTCGCGTTCCTTGCGACACGCAAAATGCAGACAGTTCCGCACGGCGCCCAGCTTCTGGGCGAGATGCTCGTGGGGTTCGTCTACAAGATGGTCAAGGATGTCATGGGCGACGTATCAGAAAAGTTCGCCCCGTACTGCGGTACACTGATCGTGTTCCTTGGCCTGGGCAGTATGCTCGGACTGCTCGATCTCAGACCGACCACATCCGACCTGAACTGCACATTCCCACTGGCGCTTGTTACGTTTGTGCTGATCCACTACAATGCGGTCAAGGCGCAGACGGCCAAGGGCTACATCAAAGAACTCTCTTCACCGTACCCGTTCATGCTTCCGCTGAATATCATCAGTGACAGTATGTTCCCGGTCACGCTGGCATGCCGACTCTTCGGTAACATTCTGGCCGGCGTTATTCTCATGGGTCTGGTCTACAGCGGACTGCACACAGCATCAGCTGCGCTGGTCAATGCGTTCGCAGATCCGGACATCGCCAGAGAAGCCGTCATACCGTTCTTCCAGATCGGCTGGCCGCTGATCCTGAACTTCTGGTTTGACATGTTCGAGCCGATACTGCAGGCATACATCTTCGTCATGCTGACAATGGTATTCATCGATAACGGCAGGCACCCGGTAGAAAGTTAAAGAGAGTTAATGCAAAAGCATGAAATCCGGGTCGGGATGCCTTTGCAGAAGAGCAGGACGAACCGGTTTCAGATATTTGTTTTCAAATCAATAACAAATGATTTAAGGAGGAGAATAAAATGACAGGATTTACAGGCGCAGAACTAATTGCTGCTTTCTCATCATTGGGAGCAGGACTGGCAATGATCGCCATGGCCGGCGTAGGAATCGGTATCGGTTTTAATGCAGGTAAGACAGTAGAAAGTACGGCTCGTCAGCCGGAGGCACAGGGCACACTCCTGAAGCTGATGCTGATCGGTGTCGCTCTGACAGAAACAGCAGGTATCTTCGCGCTGGTAATCGCGATCATGCTTCTGTTTGCGAATCCGCTTATGTAGGTCCCCGGAAGTTAATGCGCATATGATTTATTAGGAAGGAGGAACAGCCATGGAAATGACACAGGGGCTTATTGAATTCAACTGGTCATCATTGATGATTCTATGCAATGTATTCATCCTGTACATCATACTTCGGAAGTTCTTCTGGGAAAAGATAAAGAAATTCATGGATGACAGAGCTGCGGCCGTGCAGGACGCGATCGACGCAGCGGAGGCTGTGAACAAGAGGGCCGATGAGAAGATGGCCAGCTACAGCAAGCGCATTGCCAACGTCGAAGAGGAAGGTCGTGAAATCATCAAGGCCTCCAAGCAGCAGGCGGACGCCCAGGCTCAGATCATCATCGAAGAAGCCCGCAAACAGGCGAGCGATATCATCGCAAAGGCCGAAAGAACCATCGAACAGGAACGTCTCGCGGCTACAGAAGAAATGCGTAAGGAGATCGCTTCTATTGCCATGCTTGCGGCTGAACAGATCGTCGGCAAAGAGATCGACAACGTCGGACAGGACGCGATCATCGATCAGGTAATTGAGGATGCGAGGAGTGCGAAATGGCAGAATTAACGGTTGACCTGACATACGGGACTGCGCTCATGGAGGCGGCCCGCGAATTAGGGAAAGAAGACCAGATCCTCGAAGAAGCGCAGGCAGTTGCCCAGCTCATCGAAGAGGAGCCGGATCTGCACAAGTTCATCAATTATCCGGGAGTATCTGCAGACGAAAAGAAAGAAGTCCTGAAGAACATTTTTGAGGGCAGGATCTGCGAAGAACTTCTCAACTTTCTCTACATTCTTGTAGATAAGCGGAGAACGATGAACTTCGGAAGGATCGTCAAAGTCTACAAAGGCCTTATCGAGAAAGAGGAAGGCGTCTCTTATGGAACGGTTTATTCCGTCGTGAAGCTTTCCGATGATCGTCTGGCGGAACTTGAGAAACAGACGTCAGAGCTTTTGCAGATGAATGTGAAGTTAGAGAATGAATTAGATCCCAGACTGTTGGC
>CAMOXP010000018.1 GCA_946629205.1 uncultured Bacillota bacterium | reverse complement strand
CTGTTCAAGCAGGCCGGTATACTTTAAGAAAGCGGTGATCCAATGAAAGAATTAGTTAGTGCAATTGCAAAGTCACTGGTTGAACATCCGGAGGCTGTGGAGGTTTCTGAGTCCGAGTCAAATGGCACTACTGTTATTCAGCTTCGCGTCGCTTCCGATGACATGGGAAAAGTCATCGGCAAACAAGGCAGAATCGCGAAGGCAATCAGAACCGTTGTCAAAGCAGCGGCAACCAAAGCGAACACGAAGGTAGTTGTTGAAATCGTTCAATAGAAACTGAGAATACAGGGGCATGTAGCATATCGCGATCATGCCCCATGATAATGCTATGAGAAAAACAACCGAGAAAATACTGATAGGAAAGATCGTGAACGCCGTAGGCCTCAAGGGAGAGGTGAAGGTCTACAACTACTCGGACAGCCCCGCCATCTATGAAGAGACGCCCGAGATCTATGTGGACGATGTCCTGATGCCGGTCCGCAGCGTGCGGATGCAGAAGAACATGGTCGTGCTTGGCCTTGTGGGCATCGACGACAGGACCGCAGCCGAAAAAGCCAAGGGAAGCGAGCTCTTTGTGACAGAGGCGGATCTGCCAGAACTTCCGGAAGGCGAGTATTATGTGCGGGACCTGATCGGCATGGAAGCCGTGCTCGAAGACGGCTCGCATCTGGGAACAGTCACCAACGTGATCCAGAACACCGCACAGGATATTTTTGAAGTAGAGACAGATGAAGGAAAGCAGGTGCTCGTACCGAAGGTGCCTGCCTTTGTTCTTGACATAGACCTGGGCAGCAACCGCGTTACAATGCGGCTGATCGAAGGAATGCTGTAGGGGGATCCGGATCATGAAAATCGACGTATTGACATTGTTCCCGGAAATGTTCGGACCTGTAACAGAATACAGCATGCTCGGCAAGGCGGCCGATAAAGGTCTATTGGATGTCCGGCTGACGAACATCCGGGATTTTGCGAAGGATAAGCATAACCGGACTGACGACTACCCCTTCGGGGGCGGCGGCGGAATGGTCATGATAGCGGATCCTATTTTCAGCGCGCTGGAGCATATCGATGCAAAAGCAAAAAAGATCATCTATATGTCACCGAGAGGGAAGATCCTGGACGAAGAAAAAATCCGGGAACTGGCAGAACTGGACAGTTTCGTGATTCTCTGCGGCCACTATGAAGGAGTGGATCAGCGAGTGCTGGATTACTGGGATGCTGAAGAAATCTCGATTGGAGATTATGTGCTGACCGGAGGAGAGCTTCCAGCTATGGTGCTGATCGACAGCGTCGCCAGACTTATTCCGGGCGTATTGGGAAACGAAGATTCGGCAATGAACGAGTCGGTGTACTCGGGGCTTTTGGAGCATCCGCAGTACACACAGCCCAGGGAGTACCGGGGAATGGAAGTTCCTGAAGTACTGCTGAGCGGCCACCATCAGAATATCTATCTGTGGAAACTGGAACAGTCTCTCGCGCTCACGAAGGAGCGCAGACCGGAGATGTTCCGGGAATTCATATCCCACCGGGATGATCGGAATGAAGACGGAACAAAAAGGTTCAGCAAGGCTGAACGCCGCCTGATCGATGAGGCCGCGCAGGAGAAGAAGAATACAGATAAATGAAAACTACATCTTGTGCATTGCATGTGCCATGCTTTTGTTGTAGAATAAATTGATGAAAATAAGAATATCAAAGAAAACAAGGACACTGCTGATTCTATATCTGGCAGTGCTCGTAGCACTATATATTGTTGTCTTCCAGATGCCGAAGGTATCCGAGAAATTCGAAACGACACAGGTTTTGGAGAACGGAACGCTGGAAGTTTCCTGTGAGACATCAGGATATATCATAAAGGATGAAGCCGTTTGCACAGCCAACCAGACAGGCGCCATCGAGTATAAATGGGATGATGGGACTGTCGTCAAGAAGGGAAGCAAGCTAGCAAAGATCAAGGAGCCTGAGTCCGAGAAAGATAAGGAAAAGGCAAAGGACGCCCAAGTCAGGGGCAAATACAAGGACTACCTTGAAGCGCTCAAAGGCTATGACCTTCTGAAAGAAACCAAAAAGGCTCCTGTCAGCGGTGTTTTCAGTTTGTCTATAGACGGCGGAGAGAAGTATTTCTCCATCGGCAACATGGATAAAATCAAAAAAGAAGAAGCTGCGGAGCACATCTTAGGCGAGCTGGATCTGAAGCGGGAGGACGTCAGAGCGGGAGAGCCGATCATGAAGGTCTCCAACGATGACGTCTGGTACATCCTCTGCTGGGTCGAAAAGGCCGATGCGCGGAAATATGAAGTCGGCGAGAAGGTCAGGATCGCTATCGGCGACAGCACCATGGACGCCAAGGTGCATAAGATCGAGAAGGACGGGGAAGAGTACCGGATGGTATTCTACCTCAATGTCTACTACAAGGATTTCGCCAGCGCCAGACAGGTCGACCTGAACGTTGTAGAGAGCAATACGGTAGGTCTGATCGTAGACAATGAATGCATCGTCAAAAAGGACGGGCAGGAAGGCGTCTATGTGAGAAACAAGGACGGCGATACATATTTCAAACCGATCAAGGTCAAGATCACCGACGGCAAACAGTCCGTGATCTATGAGTCCATCTACGTCAACGACAAGTACGAACAGGTGGAGACAGTGAGAGTGTATCAGGAAGTCCTGCGTCATCCGCAGGAAGCCCTGGAAGAAGATATGGCGAAAGAATAGCAGGCAATTTTAGGAGGCAATTTTAGGAGGCAAAAATGGAAGATATAAAGAAAAACATAGAGGGAGTCCGCGCAAAGATCTCTGAAGCGGCTGCAGCAGCCGGCAGAGACGGTGATGAGGTGATCCTCGTAGCCGTCAGCAAGACGAGAAATCCGGAGGAAATCAATACGGCAATCGACGCAGGGATCACCGATATCGGTGAGAACAAAGTCCAGGAAATCATGGACAAGTTCGAAGATATCAAGCCCGTCAGATGGCACATGATCGGACATCTTCAGACCAATAAAGTCAAATACATCATCGACAAGGTGGACATGATCCATTCCGTGGATTCGATCAAACTGGCCAAGGAGATCAACAAACGTGCAAAGGCAAAAGATCTCGTGATGGACATCCTCGTGCAGATCAATCCTGCCGAGGAGGAAAGCAAATTCGGCGTGACCATCGACGGCGCCGGCGACCTGGTCAGAGAGATCCTGGACACTTGCGAAAACATCCGGATCAGAGGACTCATGAGCGTTGCGCCGATCGCGGAGGATCCGCGGGATGTGAAACCGTACTTTGACGGTGTGAAGGCCAAGTACGACGAACTGGCGCAGATCGATGATCCAAAGCTGGATTTCAAATACCTGTCCATGGGCATGTCTCATGATTTTGCAGTAGCGATAGAGGCAGGGTCTAATTTAGTAAGAGTAGGAAGTGCGATTTTCGGAGAAAGAGATTACGAAAAGTACAGAAAGGAGCAGGAGGCAAAGAAAAATGGGAGTATTCAATAAGTTCAGAGATCTGATCGGAATCGACGATGAAGATTACGAAGAAGAGGATTATGAAGAAGAGTATAAGCCGTCATACAAGGAGAGGACTCCGGTAGCACCAAGAAAGCCGGCGGCACCTTCCCCCAGATACGATTCAACGAATATAGTGCCTATGCAGAACAAAACAGTAAAATCGATCACAAACGCATTCAAGCTGGTGGTTATCGAGCCATCCGGTTTCGATGAATGTTCAAGGCTGGTGGATAACCTCAAAAGCAGGAAGCCGGTCATCGTGAATCTTGAAAAACTTGATTCAGACACAGCCAGAAAGATATTCGACTTTCTGGGAGGCGCAACTTACGCCCTCAACGGAAACGTCCAGAAGGTAGCGAACAATATCTTCATCTTCGCACCGGAGAACGTGGCGATCTTTGCCGATGGTGAGAACAAGCCGTACAGCTTCTCCGGATCCGAAGAGAACCCCTGGAAATAATGGAGCAGTGATCAATGATCAAACCGATTGATATACAGGAAAAAGTCTTTACAAAGGCAGTCCGGGGCTATAAGGAAGAAGAAGTCAACGCATTTTTGGACGAAATCACAGTGGATCTCGACCGTCTGCTGAACGAGCTGCGCGAGACGAAAGAAGAAAACGGCAGACTCGTGGAGGAACTGGAACGCCACAGAGCAACAGAGAGCCGGGTCGTGGAGACCTTGCGGGCAGCGAAATCCCTCATGACGGATATCTCAGCCAGCGCGGAAAAGCGTGCAGCCATTTTGCTGAAGAACGCGGAGTTGGACGCGGAGCTGATGAAAAAGAACGCTCGCGAGGAATCAGAAGCCCTCGCCAAGGAAACGCAGAATCTGAAAGCCAGGTACACTGAGTTCAGAAACCGCTACAGGAGAATGCTGGAGATGGAACTGCAGAGATTCGAATCCAGCAGAGGCGCAGAGGTTTCTGCCAGCAGCATCGTGGACTTCGAAGACCTGCCGGTAGCCAAGGACGAAGAACCGCTGGAGACAGTCGTCACGCAGGATACGATCCACACAGGAAAACTCTAAGTGAGGCGTTGAAACAATTATGATCTATGTATTAGTCATACTTGGTGTCATCGCTCTTGACAGGATCGTGAAGCTGTGGCTTTTGAGCGGATACAATGTCGGTGATTCGACAGCTGTGCTTGGCGACTTCTTTCACATCACTTATGTGCAGAATCGGGGCGTTGCGTTCAGCATGCTCTCAGGACACGAAGGAATCATTCTGGCAGTGACAGCGGTCCTGCTGTGCGCCGGACTGGTGTTCCTCCTGCTGTCGCGCAAGATGTTTTCACCGGTGTTCAGTATGGGGCTGGCGCTCGTTTGCGGCGGCGGCATCGGCAACATAATCGACAGGATCTACTATGGATTCGTTGTGGATCTGTTTGATTTCGGTTGGTTTCCGGTGTTCAACGTTGCGGACATCAGCATCTGCGTCGGATGCGGACTCATGTTTTTGTATGTGATCCTATCCATGAAGGAGCCGGCATGAGAAGAGAAGAAATCAATATTACAGAAGAAACCCAAGGAACCAGGCTTGACCTGGTTCTTTCTGCAGGTTTAGAAGATTATTCGAGAAGCTTCATACAGAAACTGTTCGAGAAGGGCGGGGTCTCTGTCAACGGCAAGCCCTGTACGTCCAAGAAATACAAATGTGCCGCAGGCGATCTGGTGGAGATCGCCATTCCCGATCCGGAGCGCCTCGAGGCAGCAGCGGAAGATATCCCGATCGATATCGTGTATGAAGATGAGCATCTGCTGGTCGTGGATAAACCTGCCGGTATGGTCGTGCATCCGGCGCCGGGCAATTACAGCGGAACACTCGTGAACGCCCTGATGTATCACTGCGGAGATCAGCTTTCCTCCATCAACGGCGTCATCCGGCCGGGCATCGTGCACAGGATCGATAAGGACACCAGCGGCCTGCTGGTCGTCGCCAAGACAGACCGGGCTCACGCAGGACTGGCCGCACAGCTGGAGGAGCATTCGATCAACCGGATCTACAAGGCAATCGTTCTCGACAACATCAAGGAGGACGAAGGCACGGTCGATGCGGCCATCGGAAGGGATCCGAAGAACAGACTCAGGAATGCAGTCCTTAGGGAAGGCATGCCAGGATATGAAAGCGCCAGACGGGCAGTGACTCACTATAAAGTTCTGGAGCGCTTCGGCAGGTATACCCTGGTAGAAGCAAAGCTTGAAACGGGAAGAACGCATCAGATCCGCGTACATATGGCGTACATCCGGCATCCGCTCCTGGGCGATGAGCTTTACGGGTCTGCGAAAAACAAAGCAGGGGCCAAGCGCCAGATGCTTCACGCAGGGGTGCTGGGGTTCGTTCATCCTGTTGCCGAAACGTATATGGAATTCGAAAGTCCACTCCCGGAGGACTTCACGAAGGTCTTACATAAAATAAGTGAGACATGAAGGAGGAACTGCGAATCAGCAGAATTCAGTCCTTTTCGCACGCATGGGCGTCGTCGTGACATGCACTCTTGATATACCGGAGACATCCGTCACAAACATATCCGTGTTTGAATGAAAATGTCTCATAGGTGCAGCCGCAAATGCTACATTTATTGTCCATGATCAGTTTCTCCTTTCATGAATGATAATGCAGATGATCGGGCAGCCCACAGAACCGCTCCATGTCTCACAACGGCAAAGTATCTCGAATTG
This sequence comes from uncultured Bacillota bacterium, assembly GCA_946629205.1. GTDB lineage: Bacteria > Bacillota > Clostridia > Peptostreptococcales > Anaerovoracaceae > Lentihominibacter. The sequence goes on along the minus strand of CAMOXP010000018.1, from coordinate 7,253 downwards.
CGAGAATAATCAACCAAATAATGCAATAATTGTAAAATATGACAAAAATATTGTAATAATCTGACAGGAACACATGTACAGAAGCAGCACATCACATAGCCGCGCATTACATAAGGAAGGGACGAAGATGTACATCACATTCACACTGAAAGAAACAGATAAAGGAATCATCCGCGGGTATCACTGGCCTTTGCAGGGAGCGAGAAGAGTCGCGTGCATCGTGCACGGGATCGGCGAATACGGCGGAAGATACGACCGGGTCGCGAGCAGCTTTCTGAAGAGAGGGATTGCTTCGATTTCTATGGACCTCAGAGGTCATGGCGAGTCGAGGAACCCGAAGGGTCACTGCGCGCCGCGGGAGGCCGTTCTTGAGGATATCAGCGCGCTTCTTCTTTACGCCAGAAAGCAGTACCCGGACAGCGAGATCACTCTCTATGGGCACAGCATGGGCGGCAACCTTGTTCTCGACTACAGAAGCAGAGGCGCCTTCAATGATATGCCGGTCAAGTATCTGATCACAGCCCCCTGGGTCAGACTGGTCAAACCAATCACAGGCCCGCTGTATGCGATCGCGAAACTGATGAGCAGGATCGCGCCTTCCGCAACCATCGGGAGCAACGTGGATGAAGCGCTTCTGGGCAATCCGGCTTCTGTTCAGCCGTACCATGACAACCCCATGGTCCACAACCGCATTTCATTCCAGTGCGCGATAGACGGTTTTGAAACAGGAAAGGCCCTTGAATCCGGCACACTGGAAGACAACGGGGCAGCCGCGCAGATCCCGACCATGCTCATGCACGGCACGGACGACGGCATCTGCAGCATCGAAGGCACCCGGAAAGTCTACCACAACCTCAAGCGCAAAGGCTGCAACGTCCAGATGATCGAATGGCCGGGCTTCCTCCACGAGATACACAACGGAAACGCCGTCTCCCGGGGAGACGAGGTCATAGACAGTATGATCCAGTACATACTGGGATGAAAATCGGATTGTACAAGTTTTGACTTAAAAAAAGAGAAATAACTACGATTTTTTGATTTTGCATAAGGCAATCGAGACTTTCACAGAGGGCGAATAGTAGTTTCATGACCGATTGGAAACAAAAACTACGGCTACGCTCCTCTGTTTTTCTTTTGATTACCTGGGAACTACCGTAATATGGGCTGGGTACCACAGAGAATCGTAGTTTTCATGCCTTTGGAAGGAAAAAATTACGACAGTCCGAAATCGGAGGGATCTACATAGAGGGTCCGGTTGTGCGTGAAGATCACGAATCCCGGCTTTGCGCCGGCCGGCTTCTTCACGTATCTGACTTTGGTGTAGTCCACGGGGACATTCGCGGAGTTTCTGCCTTTGCTGTGGTAGGCGGCGATTTGCGCCGCGCAGCGAAGGTCCTCCTCGGAAGGCGCGCCGCCTTCGGTCAGCAGGATCACATGAGAGCCGGGAATGTCCTTGGTGTGGAGCCAAATGTCTGTGGAAGAGGCTCGTTTGAATGTCAGAAAGTCGTTTTCTTTGTTGTTCCTGCCGACGAGGACCGTGGCTCCGGACGGGAGTGTATAGGAATGAGGCTTTGGTTTCGTCTTGCCCGGCCGCGCTCCCTTGGCGCGGCTTTTTCTCTGCCGCAGGTAACCGCCTTCGGTCAGTTCGCTGCGCAGAAGATCGACTTCTTCTACGGAAGCGGCGCGTTCAGCATAGGAATAGACAGATTCCAGATATTCGATCTCGGCCATAGTCTCATCGAGCTGGATCTGTTTTTCTTTCAGGGCAGTCTTGCTTTTGCCGTATTTCTTGTAGTAATTCTGCGCGTTGCGGGCAGGGGAGTACTTCGGATCGAGCGGGATCTCGACCGTGCTCCCATCGTAGTAGCTCGTAACGGTGACGCTGCGTGCTCCCGGCTGCACCAGATGCAGATTGGCATTCAGAAGCTCGCCGCGCAGTCTGTATTTGTCCGCGTCCATGGCTTTCACCATGTCTTCATTGAGGCGCTGTACCTTAAGACGGAGTTTATCCAGCTGCGCCTTGATGTGGCGCTGCAGATCGCCTGATTTCTGTTTGATCGTATTGGAAGATTCCCGGTTCACAAAATAGAATTCCGCAGCCCGGCTGACGCTGTCGAACGGGACAGACTCGTAGGAACTGTCCGATTCGTATGCCGCCAGCGCAGCAACGTGGAAGTCTACGGGAGCACCGTTTTTCGTGTAGACCCGGGGGGAAACGCCGGTGCCGTCCGGTGCGCATACTGCAGTGCGCAGTTCATCAAGGAAGGCGTATGGAGAAGTGGCGGATGCGATGGACAGAGCAAGACCTGGACTGATTCCCTGGATGCCTGCCAGGATATTCCGTTCCGGCTGCAGCTGACCGTCCATGAGTCCGGCCACATCTTCCTCCGTCGCCTCCGTGAAGGGCAGCTTGTCCTGGAGGGGCGGGTACTCGTAGAGTTTTCCCGGCAGGATCTGGCGCGCCCGGTTCACATCGATGCCCACGTGTTTGATGCTTTCGATGATTTTGCCGGTGCCGAGATCCACCAGTATCACGTTGGAATGCTTGCCCATGATCTCGCAGATAAGCCGTTTGTTCACGTTGAATCCCAGCTCGTCCACCGTTTCCAGGTCGATTTCGATGATGCGGTCGCATCCGCACTGGGTGATATTCTGGATGCGCGCCGCGCCCAGGTGCTTGCGGAGCACCATGCAGAAGAGGGGCGGCTGCACCGGGTTTTCGGGATTGTTCTCGGTCAGATAGACGGCGGAGTGGTTTCCGGACGCGGAAATAAACAGCTTCCTCCTGCCCCGGGCAGTATGCACGGACAGAAGAAGCTGATCCGGCTGGGGCTGATAGATCTTTTCGATTTTCCCCAGGGTCAGTTCCCGTTTCAGTTCCTGCGTCATGGCGCAGGTCACAACACCGTCGTATGACATTTTGACGTAACGCTCCTTTTGATTTACAATATCAATAGTATCATAAATTATAAAGAAACAGGAGAAAATTGTATGATCAAAAGCATGACCGGTTTCGGCAGGGGCGAGTTTTCCGATGGGAAGAGAAACGTCATCGCTGAAATCAAAACCGTAAACCACAGGTACGCGGACATTACCGTTAAGATGCCGAAGCGGTACTCGTTCGCAGAGGAAAAAATCAAAGGCATCATCAAAAAGCAGGTAAAGCGCGGCAAGGCGGATGTTTCCATCATCGTCGAGAATCTGACGGAAGGGGATATCACCGTCAATCTCAACACGCCGGTGGCGGACCAGTACATCGCCAGGCTGCGGGAGCTGAAGGAAAATTACGGTCTTGTAGGAGACATCGACATCAGTCTCGTGTCGTCTATGCCGGATGTGCTGAAGGCGGTCCCCGATGTGGCGGACGAAGAGGAAGTCGCCGCCGTCATCTGCAGCGCGGTGGAACTGGCAGCGACCAATCTGGACGAGATGCGGACCATAGAAGGCGGCAAACTGGCAGAGGATCTGCTGGTGCGGGGAGAGACCATCAAGGGTATTGTGAAGCGGATCAGCGAACGCGCTCCGAAGGTCGCCTCCGAGTACAAAGACAAGATGTACAGCCGCATCCAGGAACTGCTGGAGGACAAAGTGGATGTTCCCGAGGAGAGGATCCTTGTGGAGGCTGCCATTTTCGCCGATAAGGCAAGCATCACTGAAGAACTGGTGCGCCTGGACAGTCACATGGATCAGCTGCGGACGTTCCTGACGGAAGGCAGCGGCGCCATCGGCAAGAAACTGGACTTCCTGGTCCAGGAGATGAATCGTGAGACCAACACCATCGGATCAAAAGCCAACGACCTGGAAATCACATCCCTGATGCTGGAGGCGAAGAGCGAGATCGAGAAAATCCGGGAGCAGGTGCAGAATATCGAATAGGCACACACTTTATCACAGGAGATCAGCGGGTGTACCGGCTGATGTCCTCGTTCCTGCGGATTACAGCCTATACGCCCGCTGATCTCCCGCGTTCTCGCTGGTCGAAAAAGTCTTTGTAATCTGCTGGCGGTGTGTTATAATTCCATGGTGACTGGAGTATGATCGATGGCTAAGGGAAAATTGTTTGTGATTTCCGGCCCGTCGGGGGTCGGCAAGGGAACAATCTGCAAGAGGATCCTGGACGCGGACAGCAATATGCGCTTCTCGGTGTCTATGACGACGCGGGCGCCCCGCGAAGGGGAGGTCGAAGGAGTCGACTATTTCTTCGTGTGCAAAGACGAGTTTGAGGAGCTTTTGCGCGAGGGGCAGCTGCTGGAGTATAATCAGTTCGTGGAGAATTACTACGGCACGCCGCGCAGAGCTGTGATGAACTGGCTCGATGAAGGGCATGATGTTCTGCTGGAGATCGACTACCATGGCGCGTTCCAGGTGCGGGATGCATATCCTGCCGCGATACTGATTTTCATCGCGCCGCCTTCGATCGAAGCACTCAGGGAACGGATCCTGAACCGGGGGTCCGAAACGGAAGAGAGTCTGGAGCGCAGGCTCACGCAGGCCATGGACGATATGTCCCACGCAGATGATTACGATTATCTGGTCGTCAATGACGATATCAAAGCAGCTGTATGGCAAGTGCAGCAGATCATGAGGATAGAAAAGGGTAAGGAGGACTGAACATGTTATATCCATCAGTTAACGAAATCAGAACAAAGGCGGACAGCCGTTATACATTGGTGATTCTGGCAGCGAAGAGAGCCAGAGAGATCATCGACGGTATTCCGAAACTGACTGAAGAAGATGTCAGCAAGCCGGTTTCGATTGCAGCCAATGAGATCGCAGAAGATCTGATCACTTACAGAGAAGGCTAAGCAATCGCTTTTGCGGAAAGACGGACGAATCCCGAGGGACATGGTTCCCTCGGGTTTTTATTTGCGCCGTCGACCGAGTGCGTTTTTACGGGCAGTGACTTCAGTATATTGAAACAAATCGTCCGGCGCCGCTGCGCAGACGAAGTCTGCAGATCACTTACTTGTCATTCATCAAACTATTCGGAGGACAAACGCAAATGAAGACATATGAAGAACTCTATATAAAACAGCGGCATGCAACAGTCGCAATACGACTTGAAACGATATTATTCATGGAAAAGACAGGACGGATAATCACGGTCCACGTTACCGAGGGGGAAGACATCTGTTTTTACAGCAAGTATGACTCAGTGATGCCGATGCTCGATGAACGTTTTGTTCATCCCCATGAGAGTTATGTCATCAACATGCAGCACATTTACAGACTAGGGAGGCAGGAGGCGGTCATGGCTGGCGGACATAAAATCGAAATGGGAGGAAGGTGTTTCGGCCGGCTTAAAAGGGCTTATGATGATTTCGTCAGAAACAACATAAGAAGCAGGTTTGAAACATGATCGGCTAAGCTGGAGAGGCGTCGGGCGCTTTTGGTCTTTGCATGAAAACTTGTGGAGACTTATGCGAAAAATCCTTGCAATGAAGGGGGTTTTATAGTATATTTAACGTCGGCGTCGTCTGCGGGACGGTGCCGGCAAATTATTTCAATTCAGCACACGGAAGGTTTAGGGAAGACGGTGCCTTAACGGTCTCAGATGGCTGTCGCGCAAAGCGTGCACAAGGTTTATTCCCGAGAGCCGCCTTCACGTGGATGGACGAAAAACCGAAAGGAGAAAAAAGAATGTCAGTTATTTCAATGAAACAGTTACTCGAAGCAGGCGTACACTTCGGACACCAGACCAGAAGATGGAACCCTAAGATGGCTCCGTACATTTTCACAGAGAGAAACGGAATCTACATCATCGACCTGCAGAAAACAGTTAAGAAGATCGACGAAGCATACGCTTTCATGAAGGAAGTTGCTGAGTCCGGTAAGCCGATCCTCTTCGTAGGAACGAAGAAGCAGGCGCAGGCTGCGATCGAAGATGAAGCAAAGAGATGTGACATGTTCTACGTCAACCAGAGATGGCTGGGCGGAATGCTCACAAACTACAAGACGATCTCTCAGAGAATCAAGAGAATCTACGACATCGAAGCCATGGAAGAAGACGGCACCTTCGATAAGCTGTCAAAGAAAGAAGTCCTCAAGCTCAGATTAGAGTATGAAAAGCTCAACAAGAACCTTGGCGGAATCAAGGAAATGAAGGGCATGCCCGGCGCGATCTTCGTCGTTGACCCGAAGAAAGAAAAGATCGCCGTATCCGAAGCAAAGACTCTGGGAATCCCGGTTGTTGGTATCGTTGATACAAACTGCGATCCGGACGATGTCGATTACATCATCCCGGCAAATGATGACGCGATCAGAGCAGTCAAGCTGATCTCAAGCTGCATGGCTGACGCTATCATCGAAGCGAAGCAGGGCGAAAGCTTTGACGACAGCGAACCGGCTGCAGAAGTAGAAGAAGCGGTAGAAGAAGCTGCGGAAGCTGCAGAGGAAGTTGCAGAAGAAGCATAAGCAAAAGCTTCACATTCAAGATAAAAACACTAGGAGGAAGAATAAATGGCAGTAACTGCACAGATGGTAAAAGAACTCCGTGAAATGACAGGCTCCGGCATGATGGACTGCAAGAAGGCCCTCGTCGAGGCTGACGGAGATATGGATAAGGCTGTTGAGATCCTGAAGGAAAAGGGACTCGCAAAGGCTGAAAAGAAAGCCGGAAGAATCGCGGCTATGGGTCTTGTTAAGATCGCATTCGCGGAAGACAACAAGACAGCGGCAATCGTAGAAGTCAACTCCGAGACAGACTTCGTTGCGAAGAACGATGAGTTCATCGGCTTCGTAGACGGACTGGCTAAGCTGGCTCTGGATGCTGAAAGCAATGACATGGACGCCTTCAAGGCCATGCCGTATGGAGAAGGGACAGTAGCAGACGCTCTGACAGCGCTCATCGCTAAGATCGGTGAAAACATGTCCGTCAGAAGAATCGACAAAGCTTCCGGTGAAGTTCTGGCGTCATACATCCACGGCGGCGGAAACATTGGCGTTATCATCGCTGCTGATGGAGCAGACAACGATGAAAACAAGGCGGCTCTGAAGAACATCGCGATGCAGGTTGCAGCAATGAACCCGCAGTATGTCAGCAGAGATGAGATCTCCGACGACGAAATGGCGAACATCAGGAAGATTACCCTGGAAAGCGCGCTGAACGATCCGTTCACACTTCCGAAGCCGATCCTGAACGGACTTCTCGACAAGGTTGACGGCGTATGGGGCGAAGAAGATGTTGCGATCCTGGCTGAGAAGAGAGCAGACAAGAAGTTCAACTTCAACTATCTGCCGAACTTCCTTTCAGA
>CAMOXP010000017.1 GCA_946629205.1 uncultured Bacillota bacterium | reverse complement strand
GCTGGGGCGTCTGGGCGAAAGAAATCGGGAAGCTGAAACAGTTCTGATCACAGCGCGGCGAAGATGGGTTCGTGTCCCATGGCCGGGATGACTTTGTCCATGAAGTCCCGGTTGGACATCCGCACGGTCACAGTGTTGACGCAGGGGTGCATCGCGAAGAGTTCTTCGTCCCGCAGTGATTCGTCGATGATCAGCTGCACGCGCCCGTCGGGATCATTCAGAAGACCGAACGGTGTCACCGCGCCGGGCGTCAGGCCAAGGACTTCATCCAGATCATCTTCATGACAGAAGGTCAGCTTCTTGAGACCGGTCAGCTCACCGATCTGTTTCAGGTCGATGCGCTTGGTGCCGTTGACCAGAATGAGAAGGTAGTGACGACGTTTTTTGTCCCGGAGGAATACGTTTTTCGCGCCGACGACGCCGATCGCCTCATCTGCATCCGCCGCGTCTCCCATCGAGAACTCTTCCTGGTGATCCAGATACACGTAGTCGATCCCCAGATCATCCAGAAAGTCATAAATACGTTGTTCTTTTTCAGGCCGCTGGTTATAATCCTCCGGCCTGCCTTGTTTCACAATGAATTCCATGGTTCTATCTCCTGGATTATGATTTGATTATTCCAGCGAGGCGCCTTGCTGGCGGTTCGCGAAGAATACGCTGATGAGTATGATGACCGCGCCGACGATCTGGAACGGCGTGAACACTTCATGCAGGAAGACGACGCCGGCGATGATGGAAATGACCGTCGTCAGATTCGCGAAGATCGACGCCTCGGAAACGGTCACGCGAACGGTCCCGTAGTTCAGACAGATGAACGCGGTGACAGAAGAAACGACGGAGAGGTACAGGACGGAGATGATGAACTGCGGCTGCGTGAGGGCTGAGAAAATCAGCTCACTGTACTGGCCGCGGCACTGCACCAGGGCAAATACCGTGTAGACCAGGCTGCCCAGCGCAAACATCACATAGGTCTGTTCCAGTGGGTTGTAATCGTCTCCGGATTTCTTGCTGAACACATAGAACAAGGCGCCGGCAGCGACCGCGCCCAGCAGGATCAGCAGACCCAAGGCGGAAGACTTCATTCCTTCCGCGCCGATCGTGGTGATCGCGACGCCGACCGCCGACAGGACTGCGCAGATGACCTGACGCAGACGGACCTTTGAGTGCATGATCAGCACATCGAACACGATGCCTGCGACCGGGATGACCGCGATGATCGTTCCCGCGAAGGCAGCCGATGTATAGACGATCCCATAACTCTCGCAGAGAAAATACAGGATCGGCTGGAAGAGCGCCAGCAGGATGATGTTGCGGAGCGGTTTGCCGCGCAGAGAGAACTCTACGAGCGGACGCTTGCCGCCCTGACCGTCCGGCACCCGGATCATCCGTCCGAAGATCACAATCAGATTCAGCGTAATAAAAGCCATCACAAAACGCACCGCGATGAGCACGCTTGGGAGCGTGATCTGCAGGGCCATTTTAGAAAAGATGAAACTGAAGCCGAAGATCGTGTTTCCGACGATCACAGCGCCGATGGCTTTTGCATGTTGATTCATACCCGCATTCTATCAAAATCTACCGGAAAGGACTACACTTGTTATTGTTTTCTCCTGAGAAAAGTTCTATGATAGTAAACAATCAAAGCCCGAATACAAAATCCGAATAGCCGTCGGAGGAGAAGATCAATGTTCCTGTCCGTATTTGGTCTGGCTGCCGGGATCGGTATGCCGATGCAGACAAGTATCAACGCACAGCTGGGTCGCAGAGTCGGCTCACCGTTCCTCGCCGCCATGCTCAATTTCATGGTCGGTCTTGCTGCGCTTCTCATCATCACGATCATCTGGGAACGGGGACTTGCGATCCCGATGAGGGATGTGTTTGCTGCGCCGCCGTGGATCATGATGGGCGGTGCGTTTGCGGTGCTGTTTGTGACCGGAAACATCCTTCTGATGCCGCGGCTGGGCAGCGTGCAGACCGCGATCCTGCCGGCACTTGGTCAGATCATCATGGGAACACTGATCGATACATTCGGCTGGTTTCATTCCGCGCAGCGTGACGTGACCATGCTGCGGATCCTCGGCGTCGCGATCGTATTCGGCGGCGTCATGATCATTATTCTTTCCAAATCCGGAGGCGTGAAGCAGGCGAAAGCGGCACCCGCAAAACCAGTACGGAACGTCTGGGCATGGAGACTGTTCGGTCTGGTGATCGGCATGTGCATGGCTTCCCAGACGGCTGTCAACAGCCATCTGGGCATTGTCGTCGAATCACGTCTGTTCGCTTCCGTTATCAATTTCAGCGTCGGTCTGACGCTTCTGATCATCCTGAATCTCATACTGTTGAAGACCAAAAAGCCCGGAAACAAAGAGGGCAGAGTGCCCGGCTGGATCTGGACCGGCGGCCTGTTCGGCGCGTTGTACGTCGTCGGGAATATCATTACGGCGCAGACCGTCGGCACAGGCATGGCGGTAGTGGTTTTGCTTACCGGCCTGATGATCGGCGGACTGCTTGTGGATCAGTTCGGCATGTTCCGCAGCGCGCAGAGACCTGTCGGCTGGAAGGAGATCGCCGGCGTGATCATCATGATCGCGGGAGCGGCTATGTTCTATCTGTTTTGACGCGAAAGCAACAGCCCGTTGCGTGCATAGGAGGCGCAGCCGTATTAGAATGATTTCAGGGAAAAAACTACGCATTTGACGAAGTAAGGAGGGACTCGCATGAGCACGAAGGATGTCATATATGAACTGAGAACGAAGAACGGGCTGTCGCAGGATGAGCTTGCAGAAAAGGTCTTTGTGACCCGGCAGGCGGTGTCGCGCTGGGAGACCGGGGAAACGGTGCCGAACACCGAGACGCTGAAGCTGCTGTCGAAGCTGTTCAATGTTTCGATCAATACACTGCTCGGCTCACCGCGTCAGTTGATCTGCCAGTGCTGCGGTATGCCGCTGGAGGATTCGATCATCAGCAGAGAGAAGGACGGGACCCTCAACGAGGATTACTGCCAGTGGTGCTATGCGGACGGAACCTACACGTACAGCGATATGGACGATCTGATCGACGTCTGCGTCCAGCATATGGTGGGAGAGGACTTCACCGAGGAACAGGCCCGCGCATATATGAAGCAAAGACTTCCGCAGCTGGATTACTGGAAGAGGTATGAAGAACTCAGTGACGACGGACAGTTCGAAGAATTCAAAGAAAAACTGATTCAGGAGATCAACGATCTCCACATCGAAGGAATGCCGAAAGTGGAAAAACTGAACGCTCTTGTCGGGCGGTTTGTGAATCTCCCGTACCGCCTTCCGAGCGGAGCGGAAGTGAAGTTTCTGGATGACCAGGTGACCTATCTGGGCAATCAGCTGGAGTCGGAGTTCGGAGGAGACAGATGCTTCGGCGTTCTTGCCGGTATGGATTTCATCCTGGTCTCCACATACGGGAAAGACGGAGCTGATCCGGAACTCGTTCTGTATAAAAAGAGATGACCGAAGCATGATGCCCGATGTATAATGGAGCCATGCGAAGCGGAAATCAAAACATGACAATGATCATATTTCTGATTGCGATGGTCTCCATTGGGTGGGGCGTCGCTTTTATTTCTCTTGCCACGCTGCTGAAGGTCATGGCGCCGATGCAGCTGCTGGCAGCCAGATGGGGGATCACCGGATTTCTGTTTTTGATTCTGATCGTCTGCGGCAAAGTCAAACTGAACCTGAAGGGGCAGAAGAATCTGCCTTTTCTCATCATGACCGGCCTGTTTGAGCCCTGCGCCTATTCGATTCTGGAAGCCTACGGCGTCAAGCTGACCTCCGCGTCGATCAGCGCGATCTTCGTGGCCACGATCCCGTGCATGACACTGATTCTCGGCATCATTCTGTTCCGGCACAAGGCGGATGTGAAACTGGTGCTGAGCCTTCTGATCACCTTCGCAGGCGTTGCCATCGCGACCGTGTTCTCACCGGCGTTTTCGGTCGGCGGTACCCGCACAGGCATGGTGTGCATGATGCTGGGCGTCATCGCTGCCAGCATGTATTCGCTCTCAAGCAAAAAAGCCTCCGCGGATTTCGATGCGACGACGGTCACGGCCGTCATGGCTCTCGAAGGCGGAGTGCTGTTCAATATCATCGCGCTGGTGCAGGGATATGGGTTCGAAACGTATTCGATTCTGCTGACCGACTGGAGCATTGTTGGAAACATGTTGTTCCTGGCGGTCTTTTGTGCTTTTGCGTCTTATGTCTGTTACAACAAACTGCTGAACTATGTTGAGCCGGCGCTCGGCAACAACATCGTCAGCAGTCTTTCTACAGTGATTGGCGTTGTATGCGGGATCATCATCATGGGTGATCTCTGGGGATGGTATACCATCCTCGGCATGGGCGTCACCCTTGCGGGCGTTTGGCTCGCGTCCATGCGCATGCGCGAGGATCTCTAAGCCGGTTCCTGCTCCGGTTCCTTACAGCAGTCCTGTGCTGAAGTACCGTTCCATACGGTCGGGCAGGACGGTAGCGATAACTTTATCCTCTCCGAACTTGCGTGCTGCTTTCATGGCAGCCCAGATGTTGGCGCCGGAGGAGGTGCCGCACATGAGGCCCTGTTCCCTCGCGAGTTTCCGTGTCGTACGGATGGCGTCGTCGTCTGTAACCGTGATGACCTTGTCCACGATGTTCACGTCCAGAACGGACGGAATGAATCCGTCGCCGATGCCCTGGATCTGGTGCAGACCCGGCTCATCGCCCAGAAGGGCGGATACGTTTCTGGGCTCTACTGCAACGCAGATCAGGTCGGGATTCTTTTCTTTCAGATACTGGGTCGTTCCCTGGAGCGTTCCGCCGCTGCCGAGGCCGGATACGAAGATGTCCACCTTGCCGCCCATCTGTTCCCAGATCTCCGGACCGGTAGTCAGATAGTGGATCTCCGGGTTGTGGGGATTCTCGAACTGCTGCGGAACGAAGCAGTTGCCTGATTTGGCAGCGATCCGTTCAGCTTCTTCTACTGCACCTTCCAGACTGTGCCTGGCGGAGGTGAGTACCAGCTTGGCACCGAGGGCTTTGATCACAGCGCGCCGCTCGGAGCTCATGTTTTCCGGCATGACGATGGTGACATCATATCCCATCTGTACGCCGCACAGGGCCAGTCCGATTCCGGTGTTGCCGGAGGTCGGTTCTACGATCTGCATTCCTTTTTTCAGCTTGCCTTCCTTCTCGGCGCATTCCAGCATGTGCTTGGCCACGCGGTCCTTGATGCTGCCGCCGGGATTCAGGAATTCCGCTTTTGCAAAAACTTTCAGGCCTGTGGAAGGCTCCATGTCGATGATCGGTGTGTTGCCGATGAGGTCCAGTACGTTACGTGTAGGCATGTTGTCATTTCTCCTTTGTCATGCTTTGTTGCTATAAGTCGATTCTTCTATACTTTACCTTTTGAGTCCAATTATGTCAAGGCAGTGGTCCGGCTTCTGTTTACCAGCTTCCGCCGCCACCGCCGCCGGCTCCTCCGCCGCCGGAAAAAGATCCGCCGCCGCCACCGTCGCTGGACGGAGAGGAAGACATGGTGGAGCTGACGCTGTCCATCATGCTGTCAACAGAATCCATCAGGTGTGATGGATCGAAGATGCCGCCTTCACCGGAGCTCATGCCGCTTGTGTAGTACGGGGAATCATACCAGGCCGGCGCCTGGGCGGCCAGTGCCGCGAACCGTTTCATGTAGACGGCGGTCACACCCAATGCAAAGGCAAAGGCCAGGTTTTTATAGAAATAATTCGGATCCTGTTCTGCCAGCATCTCCATGCGGTCCTTCTCCGCGATCTGCAGGAACCGCTTGTAGCCGCGGATCTTGCCGAGCAGGGATGCGTATTCATCCGTCTTCCGCTCGCAGAGCGCCGCCATCAGGAAGAGCAGGAAAACCATGCCCATGCCGAGCAAGTACGGCAGGAACTGCGCACCCATGCAGGTATCGAACAGAATCGCCAGACCAAGGCCGAGGATGATGAGCAGCGCCCATCCGATAAACCCGAAGACATAGGACACGATCTTCTTCCTGGGTTTATTGATCCACTTCGTGATTCCGTAAAAGCCTATGACAGGAGCAATGATTTCAATAAGTGTGAACACGCAGTAGATCATGAAGTCTTCTCCGCCTACGAAGAACGGACTGCCGTTCAGAGCCTTAGAGAATATGAACAGAGCTACGATGCCCAGGAACCCGATGATCCGCAGCACCCACGCATAGGACTGTGCCGTGGAGTCCCACAGCCGGTCCTCATACCGGGCTTCGATGTTCTCGATGATTTCGTCGATGGTCTCATAGAAGGAATTCTTCAGATCCTTTACGGCAACTGTTTTTTTGCCGCCTTCGAAGAGACCGTCCATGAACACCCGCTCATCCTCGGAATCCCCGTCGTATTTTTTCAGGCGGATGATTTCGTATTCCGTCTTTGTTTTTTTCTTTTTCCTGCCGCGGGACACTTCCTGTTCGGAGATCTTCAGATACCCCTTATCGGCCAACGTCAGCAGAAGGCTGGTCACAGGGGTCCTGGTGAGACTGCCTGTTTCAAGGAAGCAGACTTCCGGTGCCGAAAGCCCCTCCGGCGGGTAGAACTCTTCCGTTTCGACGATCGCGGGATCTCTGCCGTATTTGCGCCAGCGTGTGAATCCGAACAGCGTCAGGAGCGCCAGGATCCCGGTCAGGATGAACAGCAGCAGGGTAGGGGAGCCGGCCTGCTTCGTGAAATAGCCTTCCGGCAGCACCGCGCGGATCGTCAGGCCGTTCATGACGTAGTCTGTCGTATCGCATTTCACGACACGCTTCCCGTCTGAATCAAACGGCACAGTTGTCTGTTCGCCGGTCTTGAAGCCGACCTTGCTCATATCGATGTCTTTAGGGAATGTGACGGTGCAGTTCACATGTTCGATGGACTGCGCTTCCCAGGTCGTTCCCACCAGATTGTAATACACTTCGTCAGCGTCCTTCAGATGATCGCCCCGCATGTCGAAGACATAGGACAGTTTATAAGTGGTATCCGTCTCGGCATACCGGTCCGGATCGCCGATCTTGAAGCGGTACGCTGTATCGCCTTTGGTCTTGTCAACGGGCTGGCCGCTGAGCATCTGAAAGTCACGGACCTTCCCGTAGAAGACTGACAGCTGACCGTCCCGGTCCAGACGCACCCTGTACGGAATGTCACGGTAAATGCCGTGGCTCGGCGCCGTGAAATGGACGTCGATGGTCTCCGTGATCAGATAGGTGTCATCTTCCTGCACCTGCATGTCGATGTCATAATCCTCAATGGTGAAATTGCTTGCCGCGTGCGCGGGCTGCACAGAGAGTCCGAAGAAAACTGCGCACGCGCACATCAGTGTGATGATCCAGAACGTATGGATTCTTCTTGTCATACTATCATTCCTCCAGCATCAACCGGATGATTTCTTCATCGGTTGCTTTCATACCTTGTCTGGCGAGTCTGCCGACGGTTTCGATGGTTTTCTCGACGCCGTGTTTGACGATGCCGTCTCCGGCAAAGAACTGATTGCCGTGTTCATACATGTACATGCCGATCAGCCCGGCGTCAACGGCTGAGGCGATCTTGGCGGCACAGCTTGCCTTTGCTGCTGCGTATGCGATGGCGATCGGTTCCGTGCATCCCATCGCAGGCAGCAGTTCTTCCTTGAGGATACTCACATACTGTTCGTATCTCACATCTGACCTGTCCATGTCGACCTCCTTATTTATTCTGTTGCGGATAGTATATCGCGGGAGCGTTAAAAACACAATGAGAGCTCTTCGCATACCATGTCGGAATAGAAGCCGGCGATGCAGTCGAGAAGTTCCTGCTTCTTTTCTGCTAACATGAAAACTGTATCTTCCATTGCGAGCCTGTTGTATTCTCTGTACCAGATCCTGTGCTGGTGCGGGGTGTGACCGTGCTTCTTGCGGAACTCCCGATAAAAAAACTTCGGATCCGAAAAGCCGCAGGCGTAGCCCACCTCCGGAACGGACAGTTCCGGGCGGCACAGCAGCAGGTGCTCCGAATGGTACACTCTGATCTCGTGGAGAAAAGCGCGGAAGGTCTTAAGCGACGTCGTCTTGAAAAACTGCGAAAGGTAATTGTAATTCAGATGCTCTATCTGGCAGATGTCGCGCATGGTGATCCTGTCCGCGTAGTTCTCGAGCATATAAGCGATGATGTGCTCGAACCGGTCCTGCATGTCCCGCGAATAAGTATCGTCCAGATTGATGTCGTTGAAATACTGGAAACTGTCGCGCAGTGTCTGCAGGATTCCGGAAGACAGTTCGACCGTCCGGTCGGCATGCCCGCCGCGGAGCGCCTCATAAAGCAAAGCCCACAGATACCGCCGCAGTGTGTTCAGGGCAGGCTGCCTGGCTTCGTCCGCACCGTCGCTGCTGCATACGTAGTACAAAAGCTCGTAGCCTTTGCCGGCGAACAACGGGTGGGTCAGATCGAAGTGAAACGACGCGACGAGATTGTCTTCATCCATGTCGGCGGCTGTCACCGTATGGATATCGTAGGTGTCGGCCTCCTTGATGTCGCCCGCGTGCAGCACATGCTTCTCGTGCATGCTGTAGACCTCGACCGTCCCGCGCAGGCACATGATGATCTCGAGAGCCTCGCGGTGGTAGTGCGGCATCTGCCGGCGCACCCGGTACAAGGTGATTACGGCTGGGTTCTCACCCGCGAAAGCCACAGATTGTTCTTTGGCAAGCATGGTATTCTCCTCAAAAATAGTTGATATTTAAGACTATTATACAAATAGAGATGAAAACTGTCTATTTTTTTGGCCGATGCAGGAGAATATAATTAGTATATAAGAAGCAAAAGCAATAAAAGCGATTTGGAGGGAACCAAGATGATCACAGATAAGAAAAGCCCATACAGATTAGTTACCGTAGAAGAACTGGCGAAACTCAGAGAAAGGGAAGACAAACTGTTCAACGAGAGAACGCCGAAGAGCCGCGAGGCTTTTGAGAAAGCGCACGAAAACCTTCTGGACGGCGTACCGATGCCGTGGATGGCGGACTGGGGAACAGACCATCCGGTTTTCTTGGAGAAGGCGAAGGACCAGAAGTGCTGGGATATCGACGGCAATGAGTACATCGACTTCTGCCTGGGTGACACAGGCGCCATGTTCGGACATTCACCTGATGCGACAGCGAAGACCATCGCAGAGAAGGCCTATACCGGAATCACCACAATGATGCCGACGCTGGATTCGCTCGAGATCGGTAAAGAGCTCAGTAAGAGATTCGGTCTGCCGACCTGGCAGGTGGCGATGACTGCGACAGAAGCGAACCGGTATGTCATCCGTAATGCGCGTACACTGACGGGCCGTCCGAAGATCCTTGTCATGCAGGAATGCTACCACGGAAGTCTGGACGAGACGCTTCCGCACATCGGTGACGACGGCAAACTCTGCCTGCGTTCCCACTTTGATTCCAACCCGGGTCTGCCGAAGGATCAGTTGACGAGAGTCGTGGAATTCAACGATCTGGACGCAATGGAAAGAGAGCTGGCTTACGAAGACGTCGCGGCCGTCCTGCTCGAACCTGTTATGACCAACTGCGGCATGGTCCTTCCGGATGAAGGGTATCTCGATGGCGTCAGAGCGTTGTGCGATAAGTACGGTTCCTATATGATCATCGACGAGACACATACACTTTCTGAAGGATACGGCGGATACACCAGGGCGCACAACCTGAAGCCGGATTTCGTTACACTCGGCAAATCCATCGCTGGCGGCGTTCCGATTTCTGTATATGGATTTACAAAGGAAATCACCGACAAGATCGGCGAAACTTACGGCAACGGGGGCGTGTCCGATCCGATGGGAATCGGCGGAACGCTGGCGGCGAACCAGTTCGCCATCGCCTGCATGAGAACACAGCTGGCGGAGGTCGCTACAGAGGAAGCCTTTGAGAGAATGTTTGCCGGTCTGGATCGTCTGGCCAAGGGGCTGGAAGCCGTGCTGGCGAAGTACAACGTGCCGTGGAGCCTGACCCGTTCCGGCGCCAGATGCGAGCTGCAGTTTATGCCGAACATGCCGGTCAACGGAACAGACGCGAAGAACAACTTCGACTGGGATCTCATGTACTACACGCACCAGTATCTGCACAACCGCGGAATCATCATCACGCCGTTCCACAACATGATGCTGGTATCACCGGTCACGACAGACGAAGACATCGACCGCCTGATTCAGGGATGGGATGATTGTATCGCAGAGCTCGCGGAGATTGGAACATACAACAGATAATTAAAAAAACGCTAACACTATCTAACACTAATGGCCGGATTTTGTCAGGATGAACTCCACGACCACAGGATTGTGGTCGGAGTTCACAAATCCCAGATCCAGCGTCTGGAGTCTTTCGACCCGGATATTGCTTGAGACGATGAATCCGTCAATAAGATAGAACTGAAAGCTGTCGAGGTCTGCGCCCGCCAATGGCTGGTCAAGGCTCCGGCAGCTTGGTGTTTCATGATCCATCAGAAACTTCCAGTCTTTGCCGAACTGCGTGACGTCGAGGTCTCCCGGCTGCCATTTGCCGGGCTGGGGCGGGAATTCCTCTTTGTCTGCTGAGGAGAATGTCTGGTTGAAGTCTCCGCCGGCAATGACGTAATTCCCTTTTGCCTGTTCTTCTTTCAGAAGCTTTGCGAGCATCTTTGTCTGCGCGATCTTGCCTGCGCCGCTGTCATAGGCTTCCAGATGCAGGTTGAAGAGTACGAGCTCCGGCTTGACTTTCTCCCCCTTGGAGCTGAAGAGCGGAATATGTGTTTCGGTTACGCATCTCTTCAGGTTGGCGCAGCGGACCGGCCATTTGAAGGGAATCGGCAGCTGGATGCGCTCGACGGATGTCGGCTGGCTGCTGGTAAACGTCGCGATACCTGCGTTGATCTTGCCCAGCGGGGGAACAGGATAGGGTACGAAGGCCGTTTTGTAATTGATGCCGTAAGTCGATGCGTAGTCCGGGAATTTGTCCCGCAGCATCTTTACCTCGTCGATGTGATAGGATCTGGAAGAGTCGCGGTCTGCTTCCTGCAGCAGGAACATGTCCGGACCGACAGTGTCAATGAGGTCCATGATTCCGTTCATGTTTTCCTGTACGCGGCTTTCGTCCGCGGACTTGACCATCTCGCCCCCATCCATGAAGAAATCCGCATTGTCGCCCAGTGCGCCGTAGCCGATGTTCCAGGTCATGGCCGTGAGCGGATTCCCAACGGAATAGGCTGCCTTTGCAGTTCCATTGATATCCAGATTCTCGACATCCTCCGGATGGTATTCTGTCGCAGTCAAAAAAATCAGCAGCCCTGCGACGAGCGCGAGAACTGCTGCTATGATAATCAGGATAACCTTCGCGATTCTTTTGATGATCATGGCTTGATCCCTTTCATGGCAGATGATTAAACGAACAATGTTCTGATCGCGTTCAGCACCGCCAGCACCATCACGCCTACATCTGCGAAGATCGCCGCCCACATGCCGACCAGACCGACGGCGCACAGAAGCAGGCAAAGCACTTTGATCCCGATAGCGAACCAGATATTCTCATGAACGATCCGCATGCACTTGCGGGAAATGCGGATCGCTTTCGCGATCTTCAGAGGATCGTCATCCATCAGGACGACATCAGCTGCTTCAATGGCGGCGTCCGATCCGAGCGCGCCCATGGCGATGCCGATGTCAGCCCTCGAGAGGACCGGCGCGTCGTTGATGCCGTCGCCGACAAAGGCGAGCTGCTGCTTTGTCGCCTGCTGCGCTTCGAGCAGTTCTTCGACCTTCGCGACCTTATCGGCAGGCAGAAGCTCGCTGTAGATCTCCGCAATGCCGAGTTCGCCTCCGACGGATTCCGCCGCAGCGCGTCCGTCGCCGGTCAGCATGATCTGCCGGGTCACGCCGGCTTCCTTCATCTGCCGGATCGCTTCCGCCGAAGTCTCTTTGATCACATCTGATATTATTATACACCCCTCATAGTTTCCATCAACCACGACATGGATCACGGTCCCGGCTGTACCGGCGGGGCGGTTGGTCTCTGCTTCTTCAGCAGCCGCATCGCCCAGCGTGAGCCGGACCATCTTCCCGTTTCCGATGCAGACTGTTCGGCCGTCGACCTTCGCGCGGATCCCGTGGCCTGCGATCTCTTCCACGTCTTCCACTTCGCATCCGTCATGTTCCTCCCCAAAGGCATCCCGCAGGGCCTGGGCGATGGGGTGGGAGGAATGCCGCTCCGCATGGGCTGCCATGTGCAGGATCTCGTCTTCTGACAGTGACCCTCTGTCTGCAGGATAAATGCCCGTGACTTTGAAGACGCCTTTCGTCAGCGTACCAGTCTTATCCATAACGACAGTCCTGACCTTGGAGAGCGCTTCCAGGAAGTTGGAGCCTTTGACCAGGATACCGGCGCGGCTCGCACCGCCGATCCCCGCGAAGAAACTCAGCGGGATGCTGATGACCAGCGCGCACGGGCAGCTGATGACCAGGAAGGTGAGTGCACGGTAGATCCAGATGCTCCAGGCGCCCCAGGCCGCCGCGCCGCCGAACGCCGCCAGATTGATGAGCGGCGGGATGATGGCCAGCGCCACCGCGCTGAGTACTACGATCGGCGTATACACGCGGGCGAATCTGGAAATGAAATTCTCCGAACGGGATTTCCGTGAGCTGGCGTTCTCCACCAGATCCAGGATCTTCGAAGCGGTCGATTCGTCGAATTCCCGCGTGGTCCTGATCCGCAGCACGCCGTTGGTGTCGATGCATCCGCTGATGACTTCATCGCCTTCGCCGGCTGCCCGCGGCACGCTTTCTCCGGTCAGCGCGCTCGTATCCAGACTGGCCGTGCCTTCGATGATCACGCCGTCGATGGGGATCTTCTCCCCAGGCTGCACGACGATGACCGTACCGATCTCGACCTCATCCGGATCCACTTTTGTGATGACCCCGTCTTCCTCGATGTTGGCGTAGTCCGGCCGAATGTCCATGAGTTCCCCGATGTTTCTGCGGCTTTTGCCTACCGCGTAGCTCTGGAACAGTTCGCCCACCTGGTAGAACAGCATAACCGCGACCGCTTCGGTGAAGTCGCCCGTTCTGTACAGGGCCAGCACGATCGCTCCGATCGTTGCGATCGCCATGAGCAGATTCTCATCCAGCGGCTGTCGGTTGATAATGCCTTTGCCTGCCTTCTTTAGGATGTCATAGCCGACGATCAGGTAGGGAACCAGATACAGCAAAAACATCACCGGCCTGTCCAGATGCACGAAATGCAGCGCAAGCAAAAGCACCGCCGCCGTGATGATCCGTATCAAATTGTTTCGCTGTTTCTTGGTCATAATGCTGCACCCCGCTTGTTGTTCCGGCTGTCTGTAAGTGCTATCCGCACGAATTTAGAAGAAAATCTCGCAGTCGTCTTCGACCTTCTTGCAGTTCTTCAGGACTTCTTCCATGACTGCCTGCGGGTCCGCGTCCTCCTCGAACTCGACCTTCATCTTCAGCGCCATGAAATTGACGGTCGCTTCCTTCACGCCGTCCGTCTTGTTCGCTGCAACTTCCATCTTGTTTGCGCAGTTCGCGCAGTCCACATCGATCTTGTAAGT
>CAMOXP010000016.1 GCA_946629205.1 uncultured Bacillota bacterium | reverse complement strand
AGGAATACAACGGCTACAAGGTCTACTGGGAGGACGGCGCGCAGCTGCCGCCTGAACACGCCGCGCAGGTCGCGGACTCCATGATGAAGAGCGACATCTTCGATGACGTCAAGACGATGGATTTCGCAAAGGCACAGGCGGACGGTTTCATCACGATCCTCGGCGAGGAAATGGATGAGAAGTATCTCGCCCGCGTGCTTGAGCAGTCTGCCAGCGCTTCCGCCGTTAAGGAAGCCGCGGATTTCAAGCTGATCTACACGCCGCTCCACGGCACCGGATACAAGCTGGTTCCGGAAGTTCTGAAGCGTCTGGGTGCGGAGAACATCATCACTGTTCCGGAGCAGATGGTCATCGACGGAGACTTCCCGACCGTCGCTTCCCCAAATCCCGACAACATCAACACCTTTGGTCTGGCCATCGATCTTGCCAAACAGCATGACGCCAATCTGATCATCGGCACCGACCCTGACGGCGACCGCTGCGGCGCAGTCGTCAGAAACGGAGACGAGTTCATCATGCTCACCGGAAACCAGCTGGGCGTACTGCTTCTGGACTATATCATCACAGCGAAGAAAGAAGCCGGCACGCTGGCAGCCAACAGCGCTGCCGTCAAGAGCATCGTATCCACGATCATGGCTAACGTGATCTGCGAGAAGAACGATGTGGCTATGGTCGAAGTTCTCACCGGTTTCAAATACATCGGCGAGAAGATCAAAGAATGGGAAGCGAACGGAGAGCACACCTTCCTCTTCGGTTTCGAGGAGAGCAACGGTTACCTCAGCGGCACCTACGCCCGCGACAAGGACGCCATCGTCGCTTCGATGCTTCTGTGCGAAATGGCCTGCTACTATGCGGGCAAAGGCCTCACACTCTATGAAGTCCTGCAGCAGATGTACGAAAAATACGGTTACTTCAAGGAAGAGGTCATCTCCATCCAGTTCGAAGGATTCGACGCGTCGGATAAGATGGCTGCAGTCATGAAGCAGCTGCGCGAGCAGCCGCCTGCAGAGATCGGATTCCCGATCGAGAAGATCCGCGATTACGACAGCGGCCTGATCACAGATGCCGCCACAGGAGACACCTGTCCGACCGGACTGCCAAAGGCCAACGTGCTGTTCTATGAACTGGCCGGCGGTTCCAAGGCCATCGTCCGTCCATCAGGAACAGAGCCGAAGGTCAAGCTCTATCTGATGGCACAGGGCGACAGCGCCGCAGCATGCGACGACGCGCTGGCTTCAATCAAAGCTGCTCTGCTCGAGCTCGTCAAAGGCTGAGTCAAAGGCTGAGTCAGATGCGATGTGAAAGGTTGAAAACCTGAAAACACACAGTAAAAAATGATCCCCGCGCTCAGGCGCGGGGATTTTTTATAGCAGATCATCTCTTATAACATATCGTCCTTATCTGTTGTACCGTTCCGTCATCTCCCGGATCAACTGCGCCAGCTGCGGCGTGAACGCATCCGGTTCCATCTGCCAGCGCCAGTTTCCTTCGGCCACGCCCGGAATGTTGATCCTGGCGTCGCTCCCCAGAAGCAGGTAATCCTGCATCGGAATGATACAGGTGCCGCACCGGCTGCTGTGGGCCAGTTCGATGAGACCGATGACAGCCGCTTCAGCAGGCAGGATCTCATCCGCTTCTTCGGCGGCGCCGAACAGTTCTGCCTTCCGTTCCGGTGTGATCTCCGACTTCTCACGCAGGTACCATGCGATGAAATGTTTCTTCCAGTCTTCTGCCTTCCTGTACCAGCCGACGGTCGTGTCATTGTCGTGGGTGCCGGTATAGATCACGGAATTGTCCGTGTCGTAATTGAACGGCAGATATACATTCTCGTCGCCTGTGTCGAAGGCAAACTGCAGGATCTTCATGCCAGGATATCCGGCCTGCGCCATCATCTCCTTGACCTCCTCCGTCAGATAGCCCAGGTCTTCTGCGATGTATCTGCGGCTTCCGAGCGCCGCGTTCACCGCGTTGAAGAGATCCATGCCCGGGCCCTTCTCCCAGTGCCCTTCGGCAGGTTCTTCTGTTTCGGCAGGAATCACATAATAGGATTCGAAGCCTCTCATGTGATCGATCCGAACCACATCGAAGAACCGCAGCTGCTGATGTATCCTGCGGATCCACCAGTTGAAGCCCTGCTCCTTGTGGACGTCCCAGTTGTACACCGGATTGCCCCAGCACTGCCCCTTCGCGGTAAAGGCGTCCGGCGGCGCGCCTGCTTCAAATTCGCAGATTCCGTTTTCGTCCAATTGGAACAGCTCCGGAAACGCCCAGCAGTCCGCGCTTTCATACGCAGTGTAATACGGAATGTCTCCAATGAGTTCGACGGATTTTGCATGAGCGTATTTCTTGAGCTCGTCCCACTGTCTGAAAAACTCATACTGCGTCCAACGGTAATACTCGATCGCATCGGCAAGTTTCTCTGTCCATTCTGCAATGGCCTGCGGGTCTCTCAGCCGGATCTCCTCGTCCCACAGGGACCAGTCCCCCTCGCCGAAGAATTCCGTCAGCGCTTCATATAATGCAAAATCTTCAAGCCATGTTTCCTCCATCTTGCAGAAGGCTTGATAATGGATTTCCAACTCCTCGTTACTGCCCAGTCTGACGCTGAAGGCGTCAAAGGCCAGCCGGAGCGCCTCCCGCTTCATCTGAAGGCGTTCCTCCTTCGTGCCGTCAGCTTCTCTGACCGCCCGGACGTCTTCTTCGGAGAGAAGACCTTCCTCCTCCAGCTTTTCCAGAGAGATCAGCAGCGCTTCTCCCGCGAAGCTCGAACTCGACTGGTATGGGCAGAGCTCCTTGTTCACCGGTCCGATCGGCAGCACCTGCCAGTACTTCTGTCCCGCTTCGCTCAGCCTGTCTATAAACTTGTATGCTTCCCGGTAAAGATCCCCGATGCCGTATGCTGACGGCAGCGAGAACACCGGTAACAGAATTCCGCTGGCACGCATTATTTTTTCCTCCCGCCTTTGCGGCTTGCAGCTGCACGTTTCGCCTGTCTGAATTCCGCGCGCTTTTGCGCTTCGTAGCGCTTCCGCGTCTTTGGTTTCATTACCGAATAGCCGAAGCGGCCGATCTCCGCTTTCTTCAGCGGGAAATAGTGGCCGTGGCTGTAAGCGATGAGCCCCGCACGATCCAGATGGATAGCGCCCTTTTCATCGATCAGTTTCTCATCCGCCGAAACGCTGACGATCTCGGCCAGAAACATGTCATGGGATCCGAGTTCGATGATGTCCCGCACGCGGCACTCCAGGTTCACCGGCGACTGCCCGATGGACGGACACGCCACGATCTGACTGGGCGCAGCCGTCAGTTTCTGCGCTTCGAACTTGTCCACATCCCGGCCCGACTTCACGCCGCACCAGTCTGTTGCAAAGGCAAGTGCTTCCGTGGTCAGATTGATCACGAACTCCCCTGTCTCTTTGATGATATCGTAGGAGTAGCGCTCCTTGCGCACAGATATATACGTCATAGGCGGATCGGAATTGATGATCCCCGTCCACGCGATCGTCAGTATATTCGGTTTTTCCCCGGGACGTGCGCAGCTCACCATCACCGCCGGCACAGGGCTCAGCATCGTTCCCGGATTCAGGACCCGTTTCATATTGCTTCCTCCTTCTGATTCCACAACAGGTATTTTACCACAAAAGCAAGCCCTCCAATCACAATCTAAATAATTGTTATACTAACCCAAAATCATTGTCCGCCGGACTGCTTTTGTATTAAACTATTAAGGTAAATATGACTTATAAGATTCTAACCTGCAAGATTGTATGAAAGGGGAACGTAAGTAATGAAAAAAATCACTGCATTGCTGCTCGCGGTTCTGATGGTATTCGCCTTCGCGGCGTGCGGATCATCCGGCGAACCGGAACCTGAACCGGAAACAACGACGGAAGCCGTTGATACGGACCATCATGTGTCCGGTCTGGTGGAAAACCTGGAGAACGCACAGCTCTCGATTTTTACAGAAGCCAATCAGGAACTGACATTCAATATCGAAAACGCTGAGATTGAAACAGAGGACGGTATCAAAGCCGGAGACACTGCTACGATAGAATACACGGGCAAGATCTCAAACGGTGATACTTCCGGCTGTGAAGTCACACGCGTCGTCGACGTGGCTGCTGCCGTGACGATTATTGAAGGCAAAGTCAAATCCATCGATGATAACAAATCTGTGACGATTTCAAGCAACGGTAAGGACTACTCTTTTAAGACAAAGAGCACAGGCTCCGTCAAGAAGGGCGACACAGTCAGGATCAAGTACGCCGGCGTCATCAACGGAGACGACACAAGTCATGCATATGTAAGGACGATGGAAGTGGCCAAGGAAACCGTCCCGACGGAGACAACAAAGAATTCTATTACCATCAAGGCTGTCGATGAAAACGTATGGGCTTCAACGGAAGTCAATGTCAGAGCAGAAGCCGATACTTCATCTGAAAGGATCGCAACCGTAAAGAAAGGCACGAAGCTCACCAGGACCGGCATACTCAGCAACGGATGGAGCAGAGTCGAGTACAACGGGAAGGACAGATATATCGTTTCCAGTTACCTGACAACAAAGGATCCTGAGAAGACGGAAACCAAGACAAAGACGGAGACAAAGTCCAAGACGGAAACCAAGACAAAGACGGAGACAAAGTCCAAGGCAACTAAGACGAAGACAGAAACAAAGACGGAATCCAAGACTGAAACCGATCCTCCAACGGAGACTGATCCTCCGACAGAGACTGATCCTCCGACAGAGACCGATCCTCCGACAGAGACTGATCCTCCGACAGAGACCGATCCTCCAACGGAGACCGATCCTCCGACAGAGACCGATCCTCCGGAACCTGAGACCGTTACGGTTACAGGCGTGGTCACAGATGTCGGCGCGAACTCGATCACCCTCGACAACGGCCAGACATTCAATATCAAAGGCGCAGCATGCGATGTGTCCGGCGATGAGGCCATGGGACAGACAGTCGGCGTAGAGTATGTCAAGGATACGGATGAGGCTGTTCACGTTTATCTCGTCGGCGGCGACAAGGGCGTTGGCGTTGGCGTCGGCGCTGAACCAGAGGATACAAGCGGCGGTATAGGCGGCGCTGTTCCGATCGCGATCATCATCGTGCTCCTGGCGATCGCTGCAGCAGTAGTTACTGTAGTAGTCCGCAACAGACGCAAACCTGAATCCAAGTAAGGCAAAAACTTTCGACAGACAGTGATCGGCAAAAGCCGATATGAAAACCCCGGGATCTTCCGGGGTTTTCTGTCTTTTGTCTTCTGTCTTCTGTTTTCTGTTTTCTGCATTTGCTTTTGCTTTGTTATTTCTTGCTCTTCTTGCCCTTGTGGTACAGGACCTCGGTCTTCAGTGTCCTGTTCAAAACATCCTTCAGGATCCCGTAATACTCATAGTCTTCCGAGCTGATATCCCGCTGACTGAGTTTGAGTCCGTACATGCCCACGCTGATCGGCCAATGCCCCAGAGCGGTGGACAGATAGTTTCCCTCTTTGTCGTACCAGTCGTACCGGAAGGTAACGGTGTTGCTCGACTTGAACTGCTTGATGCCGCGGGGCATCCCTGATTCATCGACATCATCCGAGTCCTTGTCTGTAGGCAAATATCCGAGAACTTTTCCATCGATGTCAGTGCCGCTTCCGTTTTTCCACTCAATGTAGATCGTGATGGGTTCCATGAAATTCAGGGACGCATCTACGGTTCCGCTGTAGACAGTCCGCCCGTTTTCATCCCTTCTCGCTTGTCCCGGATGGACTGCCACGAGAATGTTGTCGATCGCCATCCACTGGTTGTTGAACTTCAGCCTGTAGTGGCCTTCCCCATCTCTCGCAAAAGCATTCCGGCTCCCCAGATCCGCATATCTGCTGCCCACCTTGACCTTTATGCCCTGCTCGCATCCGACGATCGTCGCCCACTCCCGGTCGGTCAGATCGATATCATATCCGCCGTCCCGTTTGATCAGGGGGATATCATTTCTGTAAGCAGAAACATCATAGTCCACGAAGTCGTCTACAAACCATTCCTTGTCCCGATAGTATCCAATGTATCCGCTTTCCTTCGTTGATTTCTGGCTTCCCAATATACTGGCAAAATCATTATAGACTTTTGTTTCCGATTTCATGCCCAGTTCCTTCAGGTTCCGGTACATGTTGGTGTAACTGTCCAGATCATCGTAAGGCAAATATACTGCCAGCCCGTTGATGTGGTTGGCGCTTGCCGCGCTGCGAACGGCGACGGCGTTGCTGATCCTGCCGATCATCTCTGCCTTCTCGGTGGCTGCTATACTGCTCTGGTTGATGAAATCGATAAGGTCGATCTGATCCTCCATCTGGAATTCGTAGGCCTGTGAACGGGCAGTCGACATCTGGATGAAGCTGTTCTTATTGGTCCTGAACTGTTCATCCAGCTCGTCCAGATAACCAATGAAGGTCTCCTGCACGACAGGAATATATCTGAGGTCTGTCATGGACAGCGTATAACCGGCCTGGGGCACGCCGTAAAGCAGCTGCAGGGACTGGTCGTAGGAGGAGCACATCATCGCGCCGAACTTCAATGTGTCCAGGTCCGGCTGCTGCGCCAGTCTGGAGAACGCAGCCGTGTAGAATATGCCGTTGGACGGTTCCTTTTCCTCCGAGGCCAGCAGATAATCGGCGTACGGCTCCAGCGCCTGCCCCACCTCCATGGTCTGCATAAGACAGGCGTCAAAAGCGATGAGATCATATTTGTCCCCTGCTTCCTGCAGGGCTGACTGAATATCTTCCATTGACAGCAGTGCCCCCGATGCCCTGGAGCTGATCAGACTGTTAAGATTTAAGGATTTAGCTGTCTGGATCAGGCTTTTTCCACTGGCTACGCCGGGGTTGATGATGTCCATGCCGAATCCGGCCAGACCGCCGCCGTGATCCCAGAAGAAGAGCATCCGCCGGTCGGACGGATAAGTCTTGTTCGCCCATACGAGAAAATCCCTGAGCGTGCCCTGCTCCGACATGCTTGTATTCCTGGGAAGGATCTCAAGGCACTCCACCTCCCCGTCTTTGATCATGTATCTGGCGACTCTTCCTCTTTTGAATCCGTCTGTGAACCACCGGCCCGTTCCGCCGGCTTCGATGATGAACCTGAGCTTATCGCCGGCTGCAGTCGCGTCCTTGATCTGGGCCAGGTTGATCGATGCGGATCCTGTGGTATCCTCCAGATCGGAACCGACCAGATACATGTATACTGTCGTCTCAGAAGCAGATGATTTGTCCGGAAAATACAGATCCCTGACCCCGTCGCTGCGGTCAGCGTCAGCCCCCTTCTGCGCGTCTTTTTTCTGCGCGTCTCCTTTCTGTGCGTCTCCGGTTTCGGCTGCCGGGTAGATGACCTCACCGTTCCCGCTGACTTTGCCTTCCGTCGTTTTATAGGTTTTGCTCAGGTGCCGCTCGATCACAAATCCCGGCTGATGCTCTGCGAACATTACATAGCCGATATATCCCAGCGACGTGCATACGATCAGCACCGCCGACACCGCACTTAAGATCCGATTGGTCAGTGTGCGGTTCTTCATCGTGTATTCTTTGAATTCTTTGCCTTTGAGGTGCGCGAGTTCTTCGTGGAAGGTGTTTTTCGAGAAGGCCAGCAGCCCCAGGAAGACCGGATTGAGAAACAGCAGTCCCATCACATAGCCGATGTCGTGCCCAAACACAAAGGCAAGATGCTTGTACATCATGACCGTGATGATCATAAGGCAGATGATAGAAAGAACCATGAAGTTCGATTTGATAAAGGGCGGGATGGGCAGATTGATATCCATGTAGGCGGTGATCTGCACGACAGAACCAAATACCGCGGCGAGAACAGCGAACAGGACAAAGGGCCATGCCTTCCAGCACCGCTTGAATATCTTATATTCCCTCACAACGGGTATGAGACCAAGCCATGGTCTGAGCCCCATTTTTTTGAAAATGCGCCACCGGCATACCAGTGTAAACAGGAAGACCAGTATGACCAGGACCGGCACCAGATCCATGATGCTTAAAGAACAAAATAACATTTTTCAACCTCGCTGTGGTGCTTTTGCTCCACTTATGTCATAATACAATAAACAAGCAAAAACCGCAATATATGGCAGCGCGCCATGGTCCCGACCGCATCATCTGACGTTTCGGACCGGCGCCGCAGAAGAAAGGATCCGGATATGGATTATACAGAAGAGAAAGTCAAGGAAATCGTTAAAGCGCAGCGCGCGTTCTTCCGCACCGGGATCACGCTGGATACGGACTGGCGCCTGATGCAGCTCAAACGTCTCAAGGTGCAGATGTCCCTGTACGAAAAAGAAATCACCGACGCGCTCTACGAGGATCTGGGGCGCAGTGAGGCAGAAGCCTTTTTCTGCGATATCGGGACGGTCATCCTGGAGATCAACGAAATGATACAGGGGCTCAAGCGCTGGACGCGGCCGGAACTTCTCTACAGCGGACTGACCTGCTTCCCGAGCCTTTTCACGAAGGTCTATCACAAGCCTTACGGGGTGTCGCTCATCATCAGTCCGTTCAATTTCCCGTTCACACTGACCTTCGGCGTGCTGGCTGCGAGCATCGCAGGCGGGAACACTGCGGTCATCAAGACGAGCTCCAAGACACCGCACTGCACCGATGTCATGATCAAGATGCTCGGGGAGATCTATCCCGAAGAATACATCACGCTTGTGGACGGTGACCACGATGTGGCGGACCTGTGCCTGGAGCAGCCCTTTGACAAGATCTTCTACACGGGCTCCCCTGAAGTCGCCAAACACGTGATGGCGAAAGCCGCCGAAAACCTGACGCCGGTCGCGTTGGAACTCGGCGGTGAAACAGGCAACTGGTGCGTCGTCCGAAAAGACGCTGACCTGAAAGACGCCGCGCGGAAGATTGCTTTCTTCAAGCTCTGCAACAGCGGCCAGATCTGCATCAACATCAACCAGGTCGCTGTGGCCGAAGAAATCGCGGAGGACTTTATCGGAGAACTGGCTGCCGCCTTCACGAAGCAGATCGGAGAGGATGCGCTGGAAAACCCGGAATACCCCCGCCTCATTTCCGGTCCGGCTTACTACAAGTGCGCCGATGAAGCCGATGAATACCGCGACCGCATCATCTTCGGCGGCAAAGGCGATCCGGTGCGGCTGCGTTACCAGCCGACGATCATCTACCCTGTGGGCATCGATGAACCCATCGTGAAGCACGAGCTTTTCTCACCCCTTCTGCCGGTGGTCCCCTTCCCGGACAGCGAAGTCGACCGGGTGCTGGACATCATCGCGGACCGGGAACACGGCCTGGCCCTCTACCTGTTCACAAAGGATATCCGCTGGGCTAATAAAGTCATGGAGACCCAGCAGTTCGGCGGCGGATGCATCAACGAAGTCTGCCTGCACATGATGGTCAAAGGCGCCCCCTTCGGCGGCACCGGCCATTCCGGCATGGGCGCCTACCACGGCAAATGGGGATTCCGGGAATTCACCCACCCCTGCACCGTGCTCAGGGGACACACCCGCTTCAACCTGCCCCTGCGCGAGCACCCGTACACCGGCCGGGAGAACGCCTACAAGATGAAGATGCTCCGCTTATTCGAGCGCTAACAAAAAAATGTGTCAAAGGGACGGTTCTTTTGACACATTTCCAATTTATTCCTTTTTATTCCTTTTCTTTTTTGATGCCGATCCCGAAGATGATCGAAATGAGCACGCTGATGAGCAGGAATCCCTGGTAAAAGAGGAACGGCACGATGGTAATGCTGCCGATTCCCGCGATGCCTGCTGCGATGAGCAGCTGTGCGCCGTAAGGGATGATTCCCTGCCAGATGCAGGAGAAGATATCGAGAATCGACGCTGTCCTTGCCGGTGAAACATCGAAGTGTTCACTGACGTTCTTGGCAAGGGGACCCGCCATGACGATGGCGACCGTGTTGTTCGCTGTCGCGATATCCATGATCGAGACGAGCAGTCCGATGCCGAATTCCCCTCCTCTGCGGGATTTGAATCCTCGCCGGATCATCTGCAGGATGAACTCGAATCCGCCGAACTCTCTCATGAGCGCGCCGATGGAAGCGACCAGGATCGTGACGATCATCGTTTCGAACATGCCTGTCGTTCCTTCGCCCATAGCGCCCATGGCCGAGCTCATGGTCAGGGAACCTGTGATGAGACCCATGATCATGCTGAGGATCGCGCCGCATCCCAGAACAATAAATACGTTGATACCGCACAGCGCCGCGATGAGTACCGCGAAGTACGGAAGCGCCTGCAGGAAGTTAAAATCAAAGTGTTCGATCTCGGCGCCGCTGCTCCTCATGCAGAGAATGACCAGCAGGATCAGTGTCGCGATAGCCGCCGGCAGTGCGATGCGGAAGTTCGCTTTGAACTTCTCTTTCATAGCGATGCCCTGGGTCTTTGTCGCTGCGATGGTCGTATCACTGATAAAGGAAAGGTTGTCGCCGAACATAGCGCCGCCGACGATGGTGCCGATGCAAAGCGGCAGGCTCAGATGCGCGGTTTCTGCCACGCTCATAGCGATCGGGGCCAGCACTGTGATCGTTCCGCAGGAGGTTCCCATCGCCATCGAGATGATGCAGGCGATGATGAACAGGCCCGGTACTGCGAAGTTCGCAGGAATGATATCCAAAAGCATGTAAGCCGTGCTGTCCGCGCCGCCGGATGCTTTTGCAACGCCCGAGAACGCGCCTGCCAGCAGGAAGATGAACAGCATGATCGTGATGTTGTCATCGCCGATTCCCTTCGCGCAGGCCGTGATCTTCTCGTCGAACGGCAGTTCCTTATTCTGTACAAAGGCAACCGCCAGCGCGATCATAAACGCGACGACAACTGACGTCACATAGAATCCCATGCCGCCTTCGACCGGGTTGATGTACTCATAATAAATGCCGCTGCCCAGATACACGATCAGGAAGATGATGATCGGCAGCAGCGCCAATCCGTTTGGTTTTTTCTGTTCCATAACATCCACTCTCCAAAAACTAGTCTGACGCGCTTTCAAGCGCGCCAGTATATAATATAACAACTTGCGTTTTTTGTGAAGTGTTTTCTCAGACGATTTCGATCTGGCAGCATTTCATAGCGGCCAGCGCGTTCTCATGGCTTTCCGGCGTGACCCCGGCGCAGCAGGCTGCGTCGACGCGCACCGGCACTTCCGGCAGGAACGCTTTCACGATCATAGCGTTGGAGATGACACAGATGTCCGTGCAAAGACCAATCAGCGTGATGCACCCGATCGGTTCCTCTGCGTTCATTTCTGCGAGTTTGAACCCCAGCTCGGCAGAACCGAATGTGACCTTGTCGATCGGTTCAGTCTTTCTGAGGGCGTCCAGTTCCAGACTGATCTGCCAGCCGTCGGTCCCTTTGATGCAGTGCTCGACAGGGAGATTCCGCCCCTCCTGCGTCTGCAGATAGTTCGGCCCGTGGGTATCTCTTGTGAACAGCACAGTGCCGTTGAATTGTTGTATTTTTTCCCTGACCTTGGGGACGATGGCGACGGCCTCCTTCGTTCCGAGTGATCCGTCGATAAAGTCGTTCTGCATGTCAACGACGATCAGTATATCCTGCATATTTTTCCTCCGTGTTTCGATTGCTTTTGCGGAAACTACTCCTGGGCAGGCTCACCGTCCAGTTCGATCTCGACAGCGAACTCCTCCATGCCGCGCACGCAGATCTCCGCCACGTCACGGACTTCCATGCCCAGCATCCCACAGCCCTTCTCGATCGTTTCACGGTCGCAGCCGGCCGCGAATTTCTTGTCTTTGTATTTCTTCATGAGGCTCTTCATCTTGAAATTGTGGATGCCTTCCGGACGCATACGTGCGTACGCCTGGATGATCCCGGTCAGTTCGTCCACCGTGAACAAGCTCTTCTCCAGATTTGTGATCGGCTCCACATCCGTGCAGATCCCGTAGCCGTGCGCCATAATGGCGCGGACGTCTTCCGGATCGACGCCCTCTGCCAGCAGTTCTTTCTCAGTGTGCTGCAGATGCTCCTCGGGGAACTTCTCATAGTCGTAATCATGGAGATATCCTATCGCCTGCCAGTACTCCTTGTCCTCTCCGAAATGCTCCGCCATCGCTCCCATGGCAGCCATTACGTTTGTCGCGTGGATGATCAGAGACTTGTCCGTGACCATCGTTCCATTGATTTCCTTCGCTCTCTCAAGTGTCAGCATTGTTCTTACACTCCTTATTTTATTTATTGTTTCTTTGGTTGTTCAATATGTTATGTTGTTCTGCGGCTGTCCTGTAGTTATCTTATGATAGAGTTTACCACCAATCGCGCGTTTTTGACAGAACCTGCTGTTTTGTATATGATTTGACCGGAGGAAACAGCATCCATGGGAAACATCATAAGACAAACAACAGAGCTCGCCCTGCACCTGGTGCGGCCCTATGTAACGCCGGACGCGGCAGTCATCGACGCCACCTGCGGCAACGGACACGATACGCTGGCCTTAGCAGAAATGGAGCCGGCACAGCTCTATGCATTCGACGTCCAGGAGCAAGCCGTCCGCGCCACCACTGAACTTCTGCAGCGCCACGGCTACAGCAAAAGCATCGCAGACGGCAGGATCACCGTCTGCTGCCAGGCGCATGAACAGATGAACATGATCGTGCCTCACAGCAATAGCACCGGTGCCGCGCCTGTGCGCGCTGTCGTCTTCAACCTGGGCTATCTTCCCGGCGGCGACAAAGAACGAACCACCTGTGCAGATTCCACACTGGCGGCCGTGCAGGCTGCCATGGAGCTCATCGCGCCGGACGGCGTCATCTGTATCACCATGTACAGCGGCCACCCCGAAGGCAAACGGGAAAAGACCGCGCTGCTGGAGTTCGCTTCCGTTCTGGACGCAGGCAAGTGGCACACCGCTTACATCAGCATGCCCAATCAGAAACACGATCCGCCGGAAATCCTGCTTCTTACGCGGAAACAGTAACTCTATTATTCCCCCGCGGACTTGAGCATTTCTATGTTCTTTTCACTAAGCGCAGCCTCGTCGTTTGCGATGGAAGGGTTTGCCATGATGTAGTTCATGAAATCCGAATACCATATATTGACCGCCTTCGACATATCCACATTTGAAACGGTTGCGGGAACATTGACATGTGTGTCATCAACTTGCTCCGGTTCCCCGAGCTGATAATCAAAATGACCGAACATAATGTTGAGAACGTCCTGTGTCTGCTCCTCTGATCCGAATGCGTCCTTCGATCCCTGAATTCTATTATTTCATACAGCATCTTCTGCTTTGATTCTACCACAGCAGCCCGCCACTGTACTGCAAAATCCGCGCATCCAACTGGAAAATCTGCAAGCCGTACTGCAAAATCAGCATATCGGATAGAAAAAACGGCAGCGCCTTCGCACTGCCGAAAAAAATACTCTCAGATATTTGTTTATAAGTTGCCTTTAGAAACTACGATGTCGATCATCTCTGCGCATTCTGTCAGATCTCTGATAATCGCTTTGACAAAGTTTCTCATGAATATCCCTCTTTTCCGAATGTATCATGTATTTGATGTTTTGTGTTTGGTCGCCGGCCTTCCGCGGTGCTGGCTTCTTCTTACAGTTTTATTATACTACTTAATTTGCGTACTTCAACC
>CAMOXP010000015.1 GCA_946629205.1 uncultured Bacillota bacterium | reverse complement strand
CGGTTGCCATTCGTTCGACTACATCGATGTGGTGCGTGGATATGCCGATGGCTTTCACGATTCCCTTCGCTTTGTAGTCGAGCAGGCACTGCCATGCTCCCGCACGGTTCTCCCAGTCAGGATCCTGACGAACTTCGTGCATCTTGAATATGTCGATTCTGTCCAGTCCCAGTGCATCAAGACATTCCAGAATAGCTGCCTCCATCTCGTCATAAGTGCAGTCCAGGCTTTTGCTGGCAATGATGGGCCGGTCAGGATTGTCCTCTGACATATCGATATCCTTGAATGCTTCGCGGATATACGGATAGGTCTCATAATACTGCGCCGTATCAAAGAGGTTGATGCCCTTCTCATAGGCGTACCGCACAACTTCCGCACCTTCCTGCAAAGGCAAATCAAGCTGGGTATTGCCGATTGTCAGCACACCCAGCCCGATTGAAGTTACAAATAAATCTGTATTTCCGAGTTTGTTCTTTTGCATTTGTTATTCTTTGACTGTTATTCTTCGACCTGGCATCCGTGTTCATGGGCGTCAGGATCCGTTTCCGGCACATAACCTTCCAGTCCTTTGTAGGTTTTGCCGTTCTTTTCAGCGTAATCATAAATGGCATTTTTGATAGCATGCTCCGCCAGAACGGAACAGTGGATCTTGATTGCGGGCAGTCCGCCAAGTTCTTCCACGATCTTCTTATTGCTGACTTCGAGTGCTTCATCTATAGTCATGCCTTTGATCATGTCCGTAGCCATGCTGGAGGAAGCGATAGCGCTGCCGCATCCGTATGTCTTGAACTTCGCATCGGTAATAACATCGTTATCATCGACATTGATCGTGACCAGCATCATGTCGCCGCAGACCGGGCTGCCGTAGACGCCTTTCCCATCGGGGTTTTCGATTTCACCCACATTATGCGGGTTCATGAAATGTTCCATTACTGTATCGTTATATAAAGCCATATTATTTCCATCCTTCCATACCGTTGACCGGTGATAATTCTCTAAGCTTAGCAACAACTGCCTTCAATTTTTCGACTACATAATCGATGTCCTCTTCTGTTGTGAAATCACCGACTGTGAAACGAACCGCGCCGTTTGCCTTTTCGGGCGGAACTTCGAGCGCGTTCAGGACGTGAGAGGTGTCCAGTGATTCCGAGGAGCATGCGGATCCGGTGCTCACGCTGATGCCGTTGGCATCAAGCAAAAGCAAGATCGACTCGCCTTCCACATAGTCAAAGGAGATGTTCAGATTACCCGGATGACGTTTCGTGAAATCTGCAGGTCCATTCAGTGAAATGTCAGGGATCTCCGCACTGATCTTTTCCCACAGCTTCCGGCGCAGACCGTCGGAGTGCGCTGCGTGTTCATAGAGATGCTCCTTCGCAAGTTCTGCAGCCTTACCGAATCCGACGATACCGGCCGAGTTCTCTGTGCCGGCTCGCTTCCTTCTCTCCTGTGCGCCGCCGTGTACGAAACTTGGGATATTGATGCCGGATCTCTTGTAAAGCGCTCCGATGCCCTTCGGCCCGTAGATTTTATGGGCAGACATGGATATGAAGTCGACACCCAGGTCTTTGACATCAATCGGTACATTGCCCAGCGCCTGCACGGTATCTGTATGGAACAGCACGCCGTGCGACTTTGCGATCGCAGCCAGTTCCTTGATTGGCTGGATCGTTCCGACT
The DNA here is from genome assembly GCA_946629205.1 of uncultured Bacillota bacterium. Lineage (GTDB taxonomy): Bacteria > Bacillota > Clostridia > Peptostreptococcales > Anaerovoracaceae > Lentihominibacter. Next base: position 12,397 of record CAMOXP010000015.1, on the reverse strand, counting down.
TCGTTGTTGATCATCATGATGCTCACGAGAACTGTCGTGTCTTTGATGGCAGCTTCCAGATCTGCAGGTGATACAAAGCCCTCGTGATCCACATCCAGATAGGTTACCTCGACGCCGTGTTTTTCAAGGTACTGGCAGGTATGCAGAATTGCGTGGTGCTCGATCTTCGTAGTAATGATGTGGTTTCCCTTATTCTTAAACGCATCGGCAACCCCTTCGATGACCCAGTTGTCAGCCTCTGTACCGCAGGATGTGAAATAGATTTCTCTTTCTTCCGCGTTGATCAGGTCCGCTACCTGCTGCCGGGCCTTGTTCAGTCCTTCTTTGGCTTCCAGACCCGGACCATAAAGGCTCGATGGATTCCCGAACTTCTCAGTCAGGAACGGAAGCATCTCTTTGACGACTTCCTCCTTAACAGGCGTTGTTGCCGAATAGTCCATATAGACATTTCTCATGTATTTATCTCTCCTTGTTTGTACGTTTTTTCTCAGACCAGGATTATATTATACCTTTTTAGTCCTGTTTGCAAGTTCTTCTTTTAATTCATCTTCCGAAAGATCTTCCACATACCGGATATTGTCAAGCTGGGCCTTCATATTGCCGCGGATGGCGGCCAGATACTCTTTGTACAGAGCCTTCTGTTCTGCTTTTTCCGTGGGCGTCAGCCCGGTTGTTCTTTTCTTTGCAGCAAGAATGTTGATCCTGTCGATCATTTCCTGTGTTATTGCCATAATCCCCTCCACTGTTCGTATTCGTACTCAAACTTCGGCATGGTCCGCATCTTGAACAGATTCATCTGATGTTTTTTATCGATACGTTCTTTTGCCACCGGATCCTCACAGACGCCTTCCCGGATATATCTGTCCAGAACGGCGTAGGTAAAGCCCAGATTGTCTTCGTCGGTCTTGCCCTGCAGTCCGTCGATTGGAACCTTGTCCACAAACATGGAAGGAAGACCAAGGGCTCTGCCGACGGCTTTGACTTCCTGCACGGTCAGCATTGCAAGCGGGCTGAAATCACCGGCGTTGTCGCCGAAGATCGTATTGTAGCCTACATAGTCTTCTGACAGGTTGCAGGTGTTCGCCACGCGGCCGTTCACGGTCTGGGATGTCGCGTACAGCATGGTCATCCTGACTCTCGGCGGGATATTGGTCTTCGTCTGCACGGAGACCTCGCCGAAAGCGGCTTCCACCTGTTTCTCAACAGCGTCGCAAGCTTCGCCGACATTGACTTCGATCCCGCGGATCCCGAGATGTTTGATGAGCGCCCTGGAAACATCGATGTCGAACTGTTCCCCGCGCGGCATCATAACGCCCACGACGCGGTCCGGACCCAGCGCCTCCGCGCAAAGCGCCGCAACGACGGAGCTGTCCTTGCCGCCGGATACGCCCAGCACTGCATTGCATCCTTTGCCGTTTACCTCAAACCATTCTCTGATCCATGCTACGATATCATTTTTAACTTTTTCTGCATCAAACATGATCTGTATCTCCTTCTTCTATGACTCTTCTTCTATTGCTCTGATCAGAGCATTCAGTATATGTCCCGAATTTATTCTGAAAGCCTCAAAAGGCTGTTCTGACTCCTTGATAGGCGACCAGTAGCGCTCGATATATCTGTCCAGCATCTCTTCGTAAGACAGGCCGCTGTCCAGCATGCCTTTCACAAAGTCCATCTTGCTTTTGCATTCGTTTCGGTACAGAGCGAAATACCCTGCATTCATCCTGCGCGGGATCATGCCGAAATGCGGAAGGCAGATGTGCGCCGGATGCAGCGCCTCACAGCGGAAACTGGAAGCGATCGAGTCCGGAAAACTCTTTAAAGCAGGCGTGTGCACATAATCCTTTCCCTCCAGGATCCCCGTGCTCTCACTGGCAAGCAAAAGCCCCGCAGGCTCGATATAATAGCTCAGAGAACAGTCTGTATGCCCTTTCGTTTCATAGGCGGTGACAGTCGCGTCTCCCAGATCGATGATGTCTCCATCGGCCAGGACTCTGTCCACCCGGAAGTGATCTGTCCGGATTTCCTTCCCGCTGTCAGGGATGTAAAGGTCTCTGGCCTCTTCCCCCAGCTCACGGATCAGTTTGCGGGCGTTTTCCCGTTTCAGGATCGACTGGCATTTGCTGCTTGCGCAGACGACAGCGTCGGGAAAACGATCCAGGATATACGGCAGCGCACCGATGTGGTCGTAGTGGGAGTGACTCAGCAGGATATAGTCCAGCTCATAATGACGTCCGTCCCCTCTCCCGTTCAGCGAAGCGATTGCCTGTGCAATGTTTTCCGCTGTCGTTTCGCCGCAGTAGGCCATGCCGCAGTCGTAGAGTGCTGTCTTCTCGCTTCCGACGATCAGGAAGGACTCGCCGCCGTGACCTGCTGTCACACGGTACATTTCCAACTCTGCAGGAAACGCGAACCGGTCGAAGTCTTCTCCGAACATTTCAAATAATGCTATGTTTTGATCAGGTAATGTCAGGTTCATTCTATTCAGTCTATTTGATTCAATCTATTCTATTCTGTTTTCTTTCGAATTTTTGATTTCTCCATAAGTGAAGAACGCCAGTCCTACCCATACGATCGCAAAGGAAGTAAACTGCACCGCGTCAAAAGGCTCTTTCATGAAGAATATTCCGATCACCAGCGATATCGATGGTGACAGATATTCCAAAAGCCCCACCATGATCAGCGGGATCTTTGTCGCCGCATCCGCGAAAAACGAAAGCGGAGCCGCCGTCAGGATGCCGCAGCACAGCAAAAGCAGGTACTTTCCCGGTGTGGCAACGCCAATGGCCCCCTGTCCGGTGCATTCCAGCCATATCACAACTGCCAATGCAGGAGGCATCAGAAACAATGTCTCCAGGAACACCGACATGATGGCCGGTAGGTCGAAGTGCTTCTTCAGCGCCGCATATACGGCAAAGGTCAGTGCCAGTCCAAGGGCGATGCCGGGCACCTGCCGGAAATGTACCAGGAGCACTACCAGTCCGGCGAGGGCGAATACAAGCGCAATCAGCTTGAACCCTGTGAGTTTTTCACGGAACAGCACGATCCCCAGCACGCACACCATCAGCGGTTCGATGTAATAACCGACGCAGGTCTGGATCACGTGATCGGCGTTGACTGCCCAGATATAGATGCTCCAATTAGCGGTGATCAGCAGCCCGGCGATCGGAAACCGCAGCGGACCGCCCAATATACCTGGTCTCTGCCGTACTGTGATATGTTCTTTTACTGACTTCCATCCATACAGTTTCAACGTCGCAATTCCGGAGACAAAGCCTACCAGGAAGATCCTGTAGAAAATGATCACCCAGGAATCGATAGGCCGCAGCGCCTGCCAGTAGATCGGGAGCACGCCCCAGAGCACACAGCAGCTGAGCATGGATATGACGCCCGTGATATATGTTTTATCATGTCTTTGGCTCATGTTATGGATTACTCTTCGTCGTCTTCATCTGTGGAATCGATCAGATCCGAGAAGGACATGGCGTAGTAATCAATGTCATAGTCAAGCGCGGACGAGAAGTCAAATGCATACTCCTCTCCGCTGATCTTTCCTGCCCTTGCTGTTGCAATTGCGTCCCGAACGCTTTGAATATACTCTCTGGAGGAACCTCCTTCTGATGCATCCCGCTGCAGTACAGACACTTCTGTATCGTATACATACCAGTTCCGGAATTTGTAGAAACGGTCCGTGAAATGAAAATACGGCTCCGGATCATCCTCCGAAATATTCCGGATGATGCCTGTCAGTTCCATTCTGATCTGATCCAGCAGAGAGAACATCTCACTGTGCTCCTCAGGAAGCCCGCTGGTGATGTCATTGAAATAGTCGTCCAAAAGGCTGGCCGCGATATCCCTGTCGACTTCACTGAAAAGAGTCTGGAGTGCTTCGTGCTCAATATGCTCGTCGCTTTCGATCAGGTCAGCTATTTCTTCAAAATACTGAAGCTGCGAACCGTCTTCGATTTCCAGATATTCTGTCAGTTCGTAATAATTCATTATCCCAGTTCCCTTTCCAGGTCGAAGTTGAGAAACTTGACCTTCTTTTCTTCGTCCTTAAAGATATTATCGATCATGTTGATGAAATTCTCACTCAAGTCGCTCGCGTAGAAGACATTGGTGAAGTCGGATCCGCGTGCAAACTCGTCTCTGTCATCCAGTACCTCACGGATCCTGCCTGCAACGATATCCGATGGATTGATGATATCAAGATGCGGATACAGCCGCTCGATGTTTCTCTTGATGAGCGGATAATGGGTGCAGCCCAGAACGATAGCATCAAGCTTATGATGCTGTACAAAGGAATCCATATAATACTTGATGGTCAGATCCATGATCTCATTCTCTATGATTCCCTCTTCAATCAAAGGGACAAAAGCAGGACAAGGCGCTTCAACAATGTGCAGCCTGTCGTTGTATCTGTGGATCATGTTCTTATAAGCATGGGATGTGATCGTGACCTTGGTTCCGATGACACCTACATTTTCCTTCACGCCTCGATATGTGGCCACATACCGGGCCGTCGGTTCGATGATCCCGATGATCGGGATCTGCGGGAAGCGTTCCTGCAGGTCTTCAACACAAGTCGCGCTGACTGTGTTGCAGGCTATGACGATCATCTTCACGTCGGATTTGACGAGAAAGTCGGCAATTTCCATACTGAAGTTCCTGATCGTGCGTGTTGCCTTGGAGCCATACGGCGTTCTGGCAGTATCACCGAAATATATGATTTTTTCCTCGGGCAGTTCCCTCATAAGATAAGGGATGCAGGTCAGTCCGCCCAGTCCCGAGTCAAAAAAGCCAATAGGCCTGTTATCCATACTTGACATGTCCTCTCTTATTGAATAATTAACTTAAGTATTATACAATATGACAAGACTAATGTAAAACCGCATCACGCGAGAACGGAGAAAAAATGAGCGCAAAAAAAGGATTAAAATCGAGAGATCAAATCGATCCGAAATACAAATGGAATATTGAAGCGATGATCAGCGATGAAAGCACCATCGACAAGGATCTGCAGAAGATCAAAAATCAGGCTGATAAATACGCAGCGAAATATGCAGGTCATCTCGGTGACAGCGCACAGACGCTGTATGATGCTTTTGCTTCAAGAGACCGGATCATGCGGAAACTTGAGAAAATCTTCGTTTATGCGCACATGCGGCGTGACGAAGACAATGCAAACAGTCTGTACCAGGGAATGACCGACAAGGCCATGGCAGTCATCGCATATGTATCGGCGGTCACTTCCTTCTTCACTCCGGAACTTCTGTCCGTCAAACGGAAGACGCTGCTTGGCTTTATTGAAGAAAACCCGGAGCTGAAGACCTATGAATTCGTGATCAAGGATGCGCTTCGCCAGAAGGAGCATGTGCTCGGCAAGAAAGAAGAAGCCGTTCTCGCCCAAATGGGAGAAGTTACAGGCGCGACCAACGATATCTTCACCATGCTCAACAATGCAGATATCCGGTTTGAAGACGCAGTCGACAGCAAAGGCCGTAAGCACCCTGTCACACACGGATCTTACGGCAAGCTGCTGGAATCGAAGGACCGCGTGCTCCGCAAGTCGGCGTACGATTCCATGTACGATGCATACAAAGGCCTGATCAACACCATTTCGACCGCTTACAACTACAACACCAAGACGGACGTCGTCAGTGCCAGGATCCGTAATTTCGGTTCTGCCAGGGAAGCTGCCCTCTCCGGTGACAATATCCCCGGTTCTGTCTATGACAATCTGGTCAGCGTCGTAAACGAAAACCTCCCGAATATGCATCGGTACGTCGCCCTGCGAAAGAAACTCCTGGGCGTCGATAAGATGTACATGTACGACATGTATGTTCCGCTCATCAAGATCCCGAAAAAGAAGATTCCCTTCGAGGAAGGACTGGATATCATCAGGGAGGCCCTGAAGCCATTAGGACGGGATTACATCAGGAAGATGAACAAAGGCATCAGCCAAGGATGGATCGATGTCTATGAGAATAAAGGCAAAACCAGCGGCGCTTACAGCTTCGGCTGTTATGACAGCTACCCGTATATCCTGCTGAATTATGCCGATACGCTCAGGGATGTGTTTACGATCATCCATGAAATGGGCCATTCCATGCATTCCAAATACACAAGAGACGCGCAGCCCTATATCTACGGCAGCCATTCCATATTTACAGCGGAGACAGCATCAACGGTCAATGAGTCGCTTCTGATGAACTATCTGCTTGATCAGGAGACTGCGCCCCGCATGCGGGAATACCTGCTCAACATGTATCTGGAAGAATTCCGCACCACGCTCTTCCGGCAGACTATGTTCGCGGAATTTGAAGATATCACGCACAAGGCTATTGAAGCAGGCCAGGTCCTTACGAGCGATTGGATGTGTGAAGAATACCAGGCGCTCAATGATAAATACTACGGTCCTGCAGTCGAGCGTGACGACACGATACGATATGAATGGGCCCGTATCCCCCACTTCTATAACGCGTTTTATGTGTACAAGTATGCCACCGGTTACTCGGCGGCTACGGCGATTTGCAGCAAGATCCTCACCGAAGGCAAATCTGCTGCGGATGCTTATATCGATTTCCTCAGGACTGGAGAATCCGACTACCCCATCGAGCTGCTGAAGATCGCATGCGTCGATATGTCGGGACCTGAACCGATTCGCAAAGCGATGGATAAATTCAATGAACTGCTCGATGAATTCGAAGGACTGGTAAACAAAAGATGAAAACTGGACTGATTTCTATTTTTACAAATGAAACGGAACTGTCGACAGATGTCGAAATGATCCTGAAGCAAAAGCTGAAATCCCGCGGCTATAAAGTCACGGATGGTTACGATGAAGACGCGGAACTGCTGATCTGCGTTGGCGGAGACGGTGCTTTCCTGCGTACGATGCACCGTTGTAATTTCCCCGAAACTCCGATCGTAGGCATCAACACAGGTCACCTTGGATTCTTCCAGGAGGTGTGGCCGGAGGATTTCGAGTCTTTCATCGCCGATTATGAACGCGGAAACTACACGATCCAGAAGCTCGGCACTGTAACAGGCGTCGCAACGGACGCAAACGGAAACAGCTATACTCATACAGGTCTCAACGAGATCGCCATTACCGGCAGCAAATCCTATTCGATCCACTTCGATCTGTCCATCGGCGGCAAACCCATCGAACGGTTCAGCGGAGACGGTATCCTCGTTGCAACCTCTGCCGGCAGTACAGCGTATAACTATTCGGTTGGCGGTTCTATCGTCGATCCGCGGCTCAACCTCCTCCAGGTAACGCCGATCGCGCCTATGAACACGACCGTTTTCCGGTCTTTCACCTCCAGCATCCTGCTGCCGCCGGACCTGACGCTGGGCATCGTGCCGGAGACTTCAGAGAAGATCATCTATATCACCAATGACGGTATTGAAACAGGCTATTCAGACCTCAAAGAAATCGAGATCAAGATATCAGACACATCCGTCAATCTGATCCGATTCAGCGATTATGACTTCTGGAACAAGGTAAAAGACAAGTTTCTCTAATGACACAGTTCGTACATAAAGTCACAAGTGAAGACGCCGGAATGGAAGTGCGTGAGATCACGCGCAAATATTTTGATTTCTCTGCACGCCTCCGCAACAGGATCAAACGGCAAAAGCTGACCATGCGGAACGGCGAGACTACAGAAGGCTGGCACAGGGTCTGTGAAGGAGATGTGATCAGCATCACCCTTCCCGATGAGCACAGTTATTTCCCTCCTGAAGACATCCCTCTCGACATTGTCTTTGAAGACGATGATCTTATGGTCATCAACAAGCAGCCGGGACTGGTCGTCCACCCAACCAACGGATGCAAATCCGGCACCTGCGCCAACGCACTTGCCCATTACATGGAAAAAACGGGACACATATTCAAGATACGTTTCGTAAACAGACTGGACAGAGACACCTCCGGCCTTCTTCTCGTGTCGAAGAACGCATACTGCCAGAACCATATCACCAACCAGATGAAACAGGATCTCATCCACAAGAAGTATACTGCCATCGTGAAAGGCATCGTCTCATCAGAACGGGGAACGATCGACCTGCCCATCGGAAGGCCTGATCGTGAAGATATCAGAAGAGGCGTCCATCAGGATGGCGCCCCTTCGGTTACACATTATGAGGTTTTGAACTATCTCAACGGCCATACTCTGATCGAGCTTCGACTCGAAACAGGCAGGACGCATCAGATCAGAGTGCACATGTCCCACATCGGTCACCCTGTCCTGGGCGACAGTCTCTATGGTGAGGAAGAACCGGATCTCATCGGGCGTCAGGCGCTTCACGCATCCGGCTTGTCTTTTATCCATCCGATCACTAAAGAACGCGTTGATTTTGAAGCGCCACTTCCGGAAGATATGCGCAGAGCCATCAGTCTGCTATCCGATAATATCTGAGATCGGCTTTTCTTTTAGCTCCTGTTCCAGGATCTGCTGGATGCGCTGCAGTTCTTCATGCATTCTGCACGGGATATCGTCTGTATTCCTGCCGCAGTCTTCTTTCATGCAGTGGACGATAGCCAGGTCATCTTCCGTAACGCTGACGATGTCGTAAACCGTCAGATCCTCCAGTTTCCGGTTCAGATAGTAGCCGCCCTCTTTTCCCCTCTCGGACTTCACAATGTCGTTTTGCTCCAGTTCACGGATGATTTTATAGGCGAATGCTTTCGGGATATCCTCTTTCTCGCATATTTCACGGACACTGTGCGTCTTTCTGTCTTTGAGTGCTCTGCAAACACGCAGGGCGTAATCGCTTCGTTTCGTGATGATCATAGGCGTCTCCTACTTTACCTTCTTATAGACTTTGCCCGGCTGAGGCGGTTTACCTGTCCTGTATTTGATCAATTCGCTTACCGTGACTGTCTGGTAACCGTTTTCCTTGAGCCACGGGAGTATCGTCTCCGTGGCTTCTGCTGTCGAATCATAAATGGAATGCATCAAAACGATCTTCCCATCCAGGTTTTTCGTATTTTTGATTGCCTTAACCGTCGCATCCGCATCGCGGGTTTTCCAGTCTTCCGTATCCAGCGACCACATGATCTGCGCCATACCAGTCCTCTTCAACACCTTGTCATTGTATTCTCCGTATGGCGCACGAGCCACGACCGGCTCCACGCCGCAGTATTTATAGATCACTGCGTTGGTTTTGCTGATCTGGCTGATGATTTCTTTTGTTTCAAGCTGCGACATAACAGGATGGTTCCAGGAATGATTGCCCAGTTCGCATCCGATCTTAACAGCTTTCACTGCGGATTTATGGTCATCTTTGACGCGGTTGCCCAAATAGAAGAACGTTGCGACACAACCGTTTTTCGCCAGTGCGTCTACGATTTTGCCTTCGGTTTTCGAGTAGGGACCATCGTCATATGTCAGCGCGACCATCGGCTTGTTCTTGTCGATGTACCGTTCAAGGACAGCCGGACGTATGGTGGATCCGATGATTCTCAGAGGAACACCCATAGCAGGCGTTCCTTCACCCTCCTTCAGGACCGTTCCGTCATCAAAGAAAAACGCGATTTCATCCTTTGTGATCACGAATTTATTGAAGTTCGTATCGTCGCTTGTAACAAACCTCTCCCAGTCTTCAGAACGTTGTTTCTTGTTGTAGGTCTTACTGAAGTACTTCTCTGCATATTCCTGAGCCTTCGTTTTGTAATTGACATTCAAGACCTGCAGAGAGTCGACGCCCTTGCCTGTCGCTTTGTCGAAGAGATTGGTCTGGACCTGTGCGTCTGCTATTTTCATATGGCGGCCGTCAGGATTATACGTGGTGTAATGAACAACCGTACTGATCGTACCGTTCTCATATTCATAGGCAGCCGCATCGATCAGCAGAGCCATCGCGGCATCTTTTCCTTTTGTCTGCTTCTTTATGATATCGTCGATTTTTTCATCCAGCAGACTCTTAGTATCGCCGTTGATCCAGTCTCCGCGCATGACCGCATAGGAAGTTCCTTCGCTGAAGTGGTACTCCCGCTGATCCGTATCCGTCTCCGGGCATACGCTTTGTGCCGCAAAAGCGTCATCGGCAAATTCCTGGAATTCCTTTTCGTCATCGAAGACATCAGAGTGGAGAATCTTTGCCAGCCCAACGCAAAGACAAAACGCTGCAGCAAGCGCAAATATAGCGAGCGCGACCTTACGTCTGGCTGCTTTTTTTCTTCTTCTGCGGTCCCTCTGCGTTCGTCTTTTTCGATCTTCATGAATGGCTTGCGCCATCCTCTCATCTAGATTGTTATCGAATATATTGTTTAAGTCAGTTCCGTTTGTCATATATATTGTGTTTCAACCTGCCTCTTCCGCAGTTTTATATTTCAATGTGTACCTCAATACTCCAATTTGTTTGATTATAACACAACTTATCACAATATAATATAAGTTCCCTCTCACAAATTCAAAAATTGTGTTATAATGTTTTAGCAATTTTTCAAAGTTATTCTATATTTAAGCGATAAGGAGATAGGAAATGAAGAGTTTTATCAGTGAATTCAAAGAGTTTGCCCTTCGCGGCAATGTAATGGACATGGCTGTCGGCATCATCATCGGTGCTGCTTTCACAGCGATCGTAACGTCCCTGGTCGATGACCTCATCTCACCGATCATCGGAATGTTTGTCAAAGTAGATTTCAACAATCTCGTTGCAACTGTTAACGGCGTCGATCTCAAGTATGGCGCATTCATCATGGCAGTTGTCAACTTCGTTATCGTTGCCCTTGTTCTGTTCAGCATCATCAAAGCAATGAACAAAGCAACCTCCCTCACCAAGAAAGAGGAAGAAGCAGAAGAAGAACCAACAACCAAAGAATGCCCATTCTGCCTGCAGGAGATCCCGATCAAGGCAACCAGATGCCCGCACTGCACATCCGAACTCAGCGAATAATGTGCCAAAGGGACGGTTCTTTTGACACATTTCCAGTTGTGTCATCACCAGCAGACAATTAAGAGAAAAGAAAAAAGGCGGCTGATCATTCAGCCGTCTTTTTGGTGCGGATAAGAGGATTCGAACCTCCACCGAATTGCTCCGACACGGACCTGAACCGTGCGCGTCTGCCAGTTCCGCCATATCCGCATGACTACTCCATTATACATAACTGAAAAATAAATGCAAGTGCTTTTTCAAATTTTTTTCAGGACTCGGGCAAGACGTAAGCCGGGTTCTGTATCTGACAATCATCTATCTCGACATACCGTTACCGGCATGCTCAAGCGACCTACCTTCCGGGCGGCAGCGGGCAACTGCCCGGCCAAAGGCCGTACGCCCATTCTGGTCTTGCTCCGGATGGGGTTTACACGAGATCTATGTTACCATAGATCCCCGTGAGCTCTTACCTCACGATTTCACCCTTACCGCTCGAGGCGGCGGTATGTTTCTGTTGCACTTTCCCTATAGTTACCTACGCCGGACGTTATCCGGCATCCTCGCCCTGCGGAGCCCGGACTTTCCTCACAGCACGCGAAGCGCTGCGCGATTGTCTGTCTTACCCGAGTAATTATTGGATTTCTGCACCGTATTTCTAAAGTGTATATGGATTTGTGTTAGCCTCAGCCATTATAACATCGATGTCAAGTCCTTTGCCTGATGCTTTTGCTTTGATTTGCCTGGCGATATTCTCTGTAAAGATTTTTTCGGTTCCGTAATGACCGGCATCGATCACAGTAAGCCCGGAAGCTTTCGCATACTGCGCCTCATGAAGTTTCAGATCGCCTGTGATAAACAGATCGCATCCGGCCTCCAGGGCTTCGTGCAAATACCCACCGCCGGCGCCTGTGCAAAGGCCAGCCTTCCTCAGCTGATCCTTCCCGCCGTCGACGCATCTGATATAATGTTCCGGAAGTGTCAGGCATTTTTCAACATGCCTGCATAACTGATCCGCAGTCATCGGCTCCGGAAGCATTCCGGTCCATGGTGTATCGATAGACCCCATTTCCACATCCTGAAGCCCAAGCAGCACTGCCAAATACGTATTGTTGCCCTTTGGCGCAAAATCAAAAGACAGATGCGCAGAATAAACACTGATCTTGTTCCTGATTGCCTCATGGATATACCTGCCCGGGTAGTCGTCGTAATCAATGCAGGATTCCGGTGTGAAAATCAGAGGATGATGGGTCAGGATCAAATCCACACCTTTCTCCTTCGCTTCCGCCAGCACGTCCATATTGATTTCCAGACATACAAGAACACTGTTCACATCTTCCGCCCCGCTTATGATCTGCGGTCCGGAGTTGTCGATATCCTTGTACGCCCCCGTCGGCGCGATTTCCTCCATGATTTCAATAAACTCTTTGTATTTCATGTTCAGTCTCCTTTTGTTGAATCCAGTCAATACGGTCTGACGAATGTACTCCGCCGAACGCTCGCGCTCTGTCCT